>JAIOQY010000145.1 GCA_021108435.1 Candidatus Aegiribacteria sp. | reverse complement strand
TGGTATACACCTGAAGGAATGACGCTGCCGTTCGTGTCTCTGAGGTTCCAGACAAGGCTGTGCTGTCCCGCGCCCATCTCCTCAGCTGCAAGGGTAGTCACGATTCTGCCTGTTACATCGTAGACATCAATTCTTGCAGCACCTGTTGTTGCAAGACTGAATGGAATTGTAACACTGCTCATGGCAGGACTCGGATAGACGGAATCGAAGTTGTTAATGTATTCAGATCCGCCTTCACCTTCTCCGATACCGACACCGGCGACGGTGATGGATCCCTGGTAGGACACGTAATCACGTGCCCAGGCCACAACGGACATCGTTCCGGTAGTGGTGGGAGAAACATAGAGTGTTACGTTTCCGCTTGCATCAGTTAAGCCCACTTTGTAGACCTCACCGGATTGCCAGTTACCCTTTTGAAGGCATACTCTGGCTCCGTTAACAGGTGAGCCTTCAGATGTTACTGTAACAGTGACATTACCTGCTCCGTTAATACTGGCCGGATGAGAAGCGGAAAGATCCGTCGCGTCTATAAACCACATCGGGAGTTCAGGATCTCCGAAAAGGTTGTACTCCTTTACACACCAGTCAGAGTAATCGTTATTGATCGGAGTCATCTCGTCAGAACCCATAAGATGGGCGACTCCGAGATTATAGAGATCATCATTCCACATCACATCGTAGAAGTACCTTGAAAGAACCTCACTTTCACCGTAACCCGGATTGGATGGCGCACCCCATCCATACCTGGCGTTGAAAGCTCCGAATCCTCCGCCATTGGGAGAAGCGAGCCATGCATCACCCATGCATTCATATCCGTCAAGCTGTCCGATAAGGCATGAGATGGAGTTCCAAATTGAGGGAAGTCCTCCACCTGAGATGTTGGTCTGATTCATGAAATCGGTAGTTGTATAGCTTCCACCGGGAAGGGAGAAGGATGTCTGCGAACCGTGGCTTCCATGGTATAGATGATGAGGCCCTGCGTTAATCATGTTTCTTGTAATGGTGACGCTGTTATTTCCATTAGAATCGTAGCACTTCTCCTCTTCCCATGCGGAGGATGGTACCATCGGGGAAATCAGCTCTGCACCGGCTGAGGCATAGCACCAGTACGGGGAACCCCAGAGAAGTTCGGTTGTATATCCGATTCTCATTTCAACCGGAGCAGTATCAAAATAGTCAGTAGATGTAATACGTTCGTAAGTGAAAACCTTGTTGTTGAAGATAGTGCATTCACCTGTAGTGTTTACGCTTGCTCTTCCAACCCAGAGGTCAGGATGGTAATCTACGTTGTCGATTCCACGCTCACCGAATATATGGTTGAAATTACTGTCCCACTGATCAGCACCGGGGGCGGAATCGTTTATATCAGCCCAGTACAGGTCAACGCAGGGGTATTCAGTGTAGTAACCGGTAATCATAATTTTGACATCCTGACCAGCGATCCTGTTGTCGTCACCATAGATAAGGACGTACTCGACACCTTCATCGCGACAGTCGGTAAGAAAAGCGCGGATTTCCTGGGGAGCGTTGTAGCAGGAGTACTGACCGGTGATGTATGTCGTCGTGTAGACGTTTGTCGGTACACCTTTTGAAGTTTTCCAGTCCGCGAGATCCTGCGCATATGCCTCATAATCAGGAGGGGTGATAATTACATATTCACCGTAAATAAGGTCTTTCGAATCGACTATAGCCGCGCCTGAGTGAGCGACATTATCCGGATTGACTACAGTATTTCTGACGATTTCCTGCGAACGAAGTTCGCTCTGAATGCTTCTGCGGGAGACGGTTGAAGCTTCAGGGCTGTTCTCGTAGGTAACATTGACAGTAAGGTCTGTAAGAACTTCAATAGTCCCGGATGCAGGATTCCATCGTACAGGATAGATATCTACGTAAGCCACAGGAATTCCCATAACAACACTTGAATTGATGAATTCAATGGATGTTGAGGGAAATGATTCGATTGATGAGTATATCTCGTGGTCTGGCTGAAGAGGCTGTATCTCCTGCTCCACGGAAAGTGGAACGGGAAGTGAAGCAGGCATTACAGTGAACCTGCCGCGGATATCAGAGTACTCAGCATCGATGATCTCGATACCGGTTGCAGCGCATCCTGTTGGAAGTGCTATCTTTTCAGTATAGACCGGAAGACATGGAGTGCCTGCTTCAGTCATAATACGCATTCCCATACCGGTTACCCTGGTATAAGGTCCTGTTTCCTCTATTTGTATAGCGGAAGCATCAACAGGTATTGTGACGATCATTTCACCTGCATTTACAGTAAACGCTGCTATAAGCAAAACAAAGAGAGCTAATCGCTTCATTTCAAATCCCTTCAAATTGTAGGAAATCCTGTATTCAGAATTTCACATTTCGAACAAGTAATGTCCTGTTAGTATATAACCAGCACCGGTTGCCTGAAGAATACAATAGGCTTTAATCCAGAAACACAACACCATGTTTCCAGTTTCGGTTCCCAGAATTGTGGACAGATCAAGAGGGAATGAATGTTAAAAGATGCCGGCCTGAAGCATATCTTCAACAATTCCTACTAAATCAATATCATATTGTTCAGGCGAAGTCCATACTATGGAATCCGGGGATGCTGCTTCGAATTGAAGAATATCCGCCTTATCGATGCGGCAGATAAGATAATCCACACCGAAATACTCATTAGCCATAGCGGCTCTGTCGATTGATGAACCTTCTCCAAGATCCATCGGATCAGAGTATACGAATACCTCATCCGAAACCATCATTCTGAGAATTTCTATAAATTCCCTCGCGAGGGTCGATCTATTTTCTCCCGGTAAAGTGGATACTGCTACAAAAACCTGTTTCCTTTCGGTCGCGGCAACCTCATCCCAGTCAATACCGGTATGTATTATCCCGGACTGAGCATCTGACGAAGCAGGTGCATCTTCATTGCCTGAATCTGATAATACATCAATGAATAGAAGACCGCCTATTACAACAGCAACTCCGATAACTATGTAAGTCATTGGAATTGAACTGTCATCATCGCCGCCGCCACTCGGATCGGCAGCCATGACAGGGCAGGTCAATATGAACAGCATTGCGAGCAGTGCAGGCACTGTCTTATTTAATCCTGCTGTCATCGCGTTAACCTTCTTCCTTTTCACTCATCATCGGTTTCAACCTTTGCCATAATGCTTTCCTGTATTTCTCTCGGAACCGGTTTGTAACCCTCGTAACTCTGGCTGAAACTGCCTCTGGCCTGAGTAAGAGATTTAAGAGTATTTGAGTACTGGAAGAGCTCTGATTCCGGAATGGATGCTTTGATAACCTGAAAAGCGCCCTCGGCTTCTATTCCCTGAATTCGTCCTCTTCTGCTTGTCAGGTCGCTCATGACATCACCCATGAATTCTTCGGGAACAGTAACTTCAAGGCTTACAACAGGTTCAAGAAGACTTGGTCCGGCATTCATCATTACGTTTTTGAAACACTTTCTTGCAGCAAGTTTGAACGCCATATCCGAAGAATCTACAGGATGATAGGATCCATCAAACACAACTGCTTTGATATCCACCACTTTGCTGTTTGAAATAGGACCATTCTTCATTGCTTCCACAACACCTTTTTCCACGGCAGGAATGAAGTTGGTGGGCACATTGCCCCCGACTACTTTACTCTCAAATACAAATCCTTTACCGCGTGGAAGCGGTTCAAGTTTGATGAATACGTGACCATACTGACCCCGTCCACCGGTCTGTTTCTTGTGTTTGTAGGATCCCTCCGCCGTTTTGCTGATAGTCTCGTGGTAAGCAATTCTTGGCTTGAATGTTTCCGTTTCCACACCTGTGTTATCCTTAAGTCTGCTCAGCATTACCTTCAGATGCAGATCACCCATACCTGACAGAGTTGTCTGTCCGATATCCGACTCATTTCTGAGAATCAGAGTAGGGTCCTGAGCCGCGAGTCTTGAGAGTCCGGAACCCATCTTGTCCTCGTCACCCCGCTTCTTCGGAGCAATTCCGACTCTGTATACAGGTTCAGGAAAAGTAATGGGATCCAATATGATATGACTTCCCTTCCCTGCCAGTGTATCGTTTGGTGATGTGTTCTTCAGCTTTGCGATGGCTGCAATGTCACCTGTTACAAGCCTGTCTGTATCAATTCTTTTACCGCCGCTCATGAAGTAGTAATTGCCCATACGCTCGGATGTGTTTCTGGTTGTATTCGTCACATCCTCCGTACCGCTGATTCCACCACTCATAACTCTTATATAGACTATCTCACCCATGTGAGTATCAACCGTGCTGTTGAAAACCCTTGCCAGGAATGGAGCGGATGGATCAGGTGCTATCTCAACTTTTTTACCGCCATCCTCAGCGGTGACAGGAAAGGCCTCAAGTGGGGAAGGGATGAATGTCGGTATACTGTCAAGAAGGAAATTCTGCCCGGTCGGCGGGATAGAAAGACCACAGAAAAGAGGGAAGAAATTCCTTGTTCGGGCGGCTTTCATGAGTCCGGAATTCATTTCCTCGGATGTCAGAGTCTCATTCTCAAAAAAAGATTCCATAAGAGTTTCATCTGTTTCAGCAGCTGCTTCAACAAGCTGCATTCTGTACATTTCAAGGTTATCCTTTGCAGAATCAGGGACAGGGATATCCTTGCCTTCAACGTTAACGGCTTTACCCGTGAGTACGTTGACTATTGCTATAAGAACATCGTTCTCCCGTGCGGGGAATGTTATCGGAACTACATTCTTCGCAAGGTTTTTCCTGATATCGGAGACGATTCTCTCGAAATCGGTACTGTCTCTGTCAACACGGTTAACCCAGAAGATGAGAGGCTTGTTGTTATTGGCTGCGAAATCCCATGTTTTCAGTGTTCCGACTTCAACTCCATCCGTACCGTCAACAACAAGTACAACGCCGTCCGCAACGACTATGCTGCCGATTGTAGCGCCATGAAAATCCGCCAGCCCCGGTGAATCGATGATATTGATCTTGTGGTCTTTCCAGTCGAGTATACCAAGGGAAGAGGAAAGGCTGTGCTTCCTTTCGCGGCTTTCATTGGTGAAATCGAACTGACTGGTGCCATTGTCAACCTTTCCCATCCGTTCCACGCCTCCGCCAACGAAGAGTATTGAATCGCACAGGCTGGTTTTTCCCACAGATCCATGGCCAATAACTACAACTGTTCTGAGCTTGTCAGGTGTATAATTCTTCAATCTGGTGCTCCTGTTCCCGATCTGATTTACATTACATAGTAGAGTAATTCTATATGTTCTTAAAGGAACGTATTATTTACGAATGAATTGTGCTTCTGTCAACTCTTTAAAGCACGTGGTAATTTGAGATGTGAAAGAGGATAATTGAGTTCAGCACGGCTGTTATTACTTCTTATCGGAATCGCCTTCCTGTGGTTCATAGTAAGGCAGGTCATGAAACACTGGCTCGGAGGTCCTGATCGGGAAGAACTTTACAGGGAAATCGACTCTGCGGAAAGAATGATCGAGAGGGAAGCGGGAAACAACATACCAAGGTGTCCTGTCTGCGATTCATTGACGGAGCTTTACAAATATCCGCATATCAGAGTCTGGAGGTGCTGTAACTATCCCGAGTGCAGAGGTTACGTCAGAGCGAAGAAACCGACAAGAATGAAATTCGCTTCTGACTGGGAACGAAAACGAAATAGAAAAAAGTAGGGTTATAGAGTTGCCTCAATGATTTCACATTAATAGATTGAGCATTCCCTGATTATCAATTCCAGTACTGTTGGGAGGAGCATTGTCTTTTCAGGAAAACCGTATTAACAGACATCCGGTGCTTGATCAGCCAGATGCGGAAAGAGTTGAGTTTACATTCAATGGACAGCCTGCCATTGGACTGGAGGGTGAGGCTGTATCATCCGCTGTCTTCGCTTTCGGCATTCACATATTCGGACATCATCATACTGACGAAAGCCCCCAGGGGATGTTCTGCGCAAATGGACAGTGCTCACAGTGTACGCTTCTTATTGATGGAATCCCATTGAAGAGCTGCATTGTACCTCTTAAGAGAGGAATGGATGTCAGAAGCCTTGAGGGACTGCCTTCACTCGAAGATCTTCCCGGCCCGGATGTATTTCCTCCTGTAAATATTCAGACCAGGGTATTGATACTCGGTGCCGGACCCTCCGGCATGGCTGCTGCTATTGAGCTTGGAAAAGCTGGAATAGACACAATAATAGTTGATGATAAAGATCGGCTCGGAGGTAAGCTTGTCCTTCAGACTCACAAGTTCTTCGGTTCGGAAGCGGACTGTTACGCCGGAACACGGGGTATTCACATAGCAGAGCTGCTCGCAGGTGAAATTTCAGAGATGGATTCCGTTGACATATGGCTTAACAGTGTCGTCCTCGGTGTATTCAGCGACGGGACTGTCGGAATCAGGTGCGAAGATGGTTACAGGATAGTGAAACCGGAGATTCTTCTTGTAGCAACGGGAGCCAGGGAAAAATCACTGCCCTTTCCGGGATGCACACTTCCAGGTGTTTACGGCGCCGGCGCATTTCAGACAATGGTTAACAGAGATCTGGTCAGGTGCGCTGAAAGGATATTCGTTGTCGGCGGGGGGAATGTGGGGCTTATCGGAGCCTATCACGCTCTTCAGGCAGGTATGACGGTAGTCGGGCTTGCAGAAGCTCTTCCTGTATGCGGCGGATATAAAGTTCATGCAGATAAAATCAAAAGACTTGGAGTACCGATATACACCAGACATTCTGTAATCGCGGCACATGGAATCGAACAGGTGGAAGCCGTGACAATCGCCGAGATTGATGATTCCTTTTCTCCTTTACCAGGCACCGAACGTACATGGGAAGTAGATACGGTGTTAATGGCCGTTGGATTGAATCCGGTTGATGAATTCCACCGGAAAGCTCTAGATTTCGGCATGAAATCCATGATGGCAGGTGATGCCGAAGAAATTGCTGAAGCAAGCGCCGCAATGTTTACAGGCAGGATAAGAGGCCTTCAGATAGTTGCTTCTCTCGGTTCAGCGGGAATAAACATACCTGATGAACTCAGGGAAAAGGCTGAAATACTCAAGAGTTCCGGAGGAGAGACTTTTCCATACAATCCCCCTGAGGAAAGAACGGGGATTTTTCCGGTTCTGCACTGTACGCAGGAGATTCCATGCAACCCATGTATGACAGTGTGTCCAAAGGATCTTATTGGTACATCAGGACATCCGATAATGGGATTGCCTGAATTTCATGGTGAATGCGTGGGATGCGAAAAATGCGTTGCTGTCTGTCCTGGACTGGCGGTGACTCTGGTCGATTTCAGAAATTCCTCTGACAGACCGATTGTAACTGTTCCTTTTGAACTTGGTGAATGGCTTCTTGAAGAAGGAATGGAAATGACTGTGACAGGATGGGAAGGAGATATCCTCGGGAAAGCTGTCCTGATCGGATGGAAATACGCAACCGGATTTCCGAAGACACTTCTTCTGAAGCTCGAAACACCCGCTTCAATCGCCTGCAGGACGGCCGGAGTGGTTGTTCAGGATCCTGATAAGATCAAGCCTCTTCCTGTTCCATTAGAGGTTCCCCTTCCGGATACAGCTGTTATCTGCAGGTGTGAACGTGTTACCGCAGGGGAGATTCGAGAGTATATCAGAGCGGGCACCAGAGACATGAATCATCTTAAAGCTCTTACAAGAGCCGGGTTTGGAGCGTGCGGCGGGAAGACCTGTTCAACACTGATCGAAAGAATCTGCAGGGAGGAAGGAATTCCCCCGGAGGAGATTACACCATTTACAGACAGACCACTGTTCGCCGAGACTCAACTGGGCTGGTTTTCCGGAAAGGGCAGCGATGATGAATAACCGAACTTACGATGTCATCATCATTGGAGCCGGCAGCGTTGGTACTCCTATGGCAATGAGTCTTGCTGAGAAGGGAATTTCCGTTCTCTGCCTTGACAGTGCCTTTTCAGCGGGGCAGGGAAACAACAAGTGTGCTATCGGTGGAACCAGAGCTACACATACTGAACCCGCAAAGGTGACCCTTGCTCTTAGGTCCCTTGAAGTATTCAGAACATGGGAGGAAATCCACGGGGAAAGCATAGGATGGTACCAGGGCGGATACACATACGTTGCCTACGATAAAGATACTATGTCGCTATTCAGGCAGAATGTGCCCCTTCAGCGGAATGCGGGTCTTAACATTAATTTAGTCTCAGCATCTGAAATCGAGGACCTTGTTCCGGGTATAAACTCCGATGGTCTTCTGGGCGGGACCTGGTCACCCGAGGACGGAAGTGCAAGTCCCATGCTCTGCTGTTACGCGTTCTACAGAAGAGCAGCGGAACTCGGAGCGGAATTTCGGTTTAATGAAACTGTACAGCGATTCAGTATTGATAATGGGAAAGTAGTGTCAGTAATCACCGACAGGGGAACATACTCATGCGGAGCGGTTGTGAACTGCGCGGGCTCCTTTGCCGCTTCGGCAGGAAGGATGGCGGGAGTTGAGCTTCCGGTATATCCAGACTGTCACGAGGCAGGTGTCACAGAGCCCGTTGAAAGGCTTTTCGATCCGATGGTTGTTGATATTCGAAAGGCTCCGGGATCGGCGAATTACTATTTCTACCAGCACGAGACAGGTCAGATCGTATTCTGCATCACGCCCGATCCGCCTGTTCCCGGAACATCTGTCGAAGAGACTTCCGGATTTCTGCCGCTCGTGGCGCCGCGAATGGTAGATCTGTACCCCAGACTGGCGAATCTTAAAGTAAGAAGAGTCTGGCGGGGTGTTTACCCGATGACTCCTGACGGATCCCCGATTCTGGACAGATGCGGTCCTTCCAACCATTACATCGCGGTTGGGATGTGCGGCCAGGGATTCATGCTTGCCCCGGGGATAGGAGAGCTGATGTCAAGATTGCTG
>JAIOQY010000144.1 GCA_021108435.1 Candidatus Aegiribacteria sp. | reverse complement strand
TGCGTAAGCGATTTATTGATCTTGTAACTATTGAGGTTTATGGCGGTAAGGGTGGGGACGGTATTGTATCCTTTCGACGGGAAGCGTACGTGCCCAGAGGCGGGCCCAACGGTGGTGACGGCGGTGCGGGCGGAAGCGTTGAGCTTGTTGTTGATCCAAAGCTTACAACTCTGGTTGATTTCAGGAACGGCGCGATATTCAGGGCTGAGAAGGGCAGATCGGGCGGTTCGAATAACAAGACCGGACGGAGGGGGAAGGACACGCTCCTGAAAATCCCTCCGGGTACTGCTGTTTTTGACGCGGAAACAGGAGAGCTGCTTTGCGATCTGACGGAGAATGGCCAGATACAGGTTATTGCGTTCGGTGGAGACCCAGGAAGAGGTAACTCCTCGTTTGCAACTTCCAGGGTGCAGGCTCCAAGAAAAGCTACAAAAGGTCAACCCGGTCAGTTTCGAAGAATCAGGCTTGAGCTGAGCCTGATTGCCGATGCCGGACTTGTTGGCGTTCCCAATGCCGGGAAATCCACAATTCTGTCCACGATAAGTGCCGCAAGACCGAAGATCGCAGGATACCCCTTTACGACAATTCATCCGGCTCTGGGCATGATAAAGATGGCTCGGGGATTCAGTTTTGTTCTTGCTGATCTTCCGGGGCTTATTGAGGGCGCAAGCGAAGGAATGGGGCTTGGACTTCAGTTTCTCAGGCATGTGGAGAGAAACAGAATACTTATTTACGTAGTCGGTGCTGGACTTGAACTGTCTCCTGCAGATCAGTACAGAACTGTCAGAGATGAAATTCTTGCCTACAAACCTGATCTGGAAGAACTTGATGAGATTGTAGTACTGTCAAAGGCTGACCTGATCACTGATGATGAGGTAGCTGTCATACTTGAGACTCTTCCGGGAAATACTCTTGTTATAAGCGCGGTTACCGGAAGGGGAATGGATGAGTTCCTTATCAGGGTATCAGGATCGATTCGATGCCTGAGGGAAGCAGAACAATGAAGCAGGCCGTTTGGCTTTCATGCTGGAGTAAAGTACACAGAGATGATTTGAGAAAGCTTCTTCAAAAGATGGTGCCGGATAAGGCGCTTGAGATACTCGACAGAGAGATTCCTTCGGGCAGGCCTGATGAGGAAGAAATGAATCGTATGGCAGCCCTGTCAACATCAAAGTCTATTCAGGCTGTGATCTTCGGTGAAGAAGGATATCCATCAATACTTAAAAGCATTCCCGACCCTCCTGTAGTCCTGTTTTACAGGGGTGATCTTCAGAAATATCTGAGTATTCCCTCGGTGGCTGTTATAGGTTCGAGGAGGTGTACAACCTATGGAAGAAGAGTTGCCAGAAGGCTTGCACGGGATTTTGTGTACAACGGAGTGGGGGTTGTCAGCGGTCTGGCTCGCGGCATCGACGCAGAGGCGCACAGAGGAGCGCTGGATGCTGGTGGAAAGACCATGGCTGTTCTTGGAAGCGGGCTTGATGTCTGCTATCCACCGGAACATGAAAGGCTTGCTATGAAAATCATCGGGAGCGGTGTTCTTGTCAGTGAGTATCCCCCTGGCACGCAACCCGCAAGATTCAGATTTCCGGAAAGGAACAGACTCATCAGCGGGTTTTCACAGGGAGTTGTAGTCGTTGAAGCAGGCAGAAGAAGCGGGACGATGATTACGGTTAATACAGCTCTTGACCAGGGGCGGGAGGTGTTTGCCGTTCCTGGTGAAATAACGAGAGCCCTGTCCATGGGTACGAATATGCTTCTTCGCGATGGAGCGGGAGTGGTGATTACCGCCAGGGATGTTCTGGAACCTCTGGGAATAGCAAAAAATGCGGCTGAACGTGAACATACATTTAAATCTGACAGCGGGATAACTCGTAAAATTCTGGAGCTTCTATCGGAGGAAGCTCTTCATTTCGATAAATTACTGAGGCTCACAGAAACTGAAACTCCGTTGCTGCAGTCAGAACTTCTGAAGCTGGAAATAGCCGGAGTAATCAGGCAGCATCCCGGCAAGATATTCTCCCTGGTTTAAAGATACAGTTATATATGCTATGCGGTCAGTTGATTAGATCAGATAGCTTAAAAGCAGCGTAGAGGGGGAGGAGCAGTACCTTTTTACTTGCAGAGAAGTTCCAGGCTCCAAGTTTTACAGATATTTCAGGATCATACTTTTCCCTGAAAACGGAAAGAGATCTTGATCTGGTGTTTCTGCCTGACTTGACCTCGACCGGTATTGGACCAGAGGTTCCATCAAGCAGGAATTCGATTTCTGAATTTCTCTCCGTCCAGCAGTGCAGCCTTTTAAAACCGTTGGCAACCAGCTCCTGCGCAACAGCGTTCTCAGCAACCCATCCTTTGTAAAAACCGGGGTTGAACACACGGCTCTCATTCAGGGGAATTCCAGCCATGTACCTGAGAATAGCTGTATCATGAACAAAAAGCTTGAAGAGCGACTGTTTTTCCCATACAGATACGGGGGACTCTCCCCGGTTAACCACAGGTACCCTGTTCACCATTCTTGCCTTTTCAAGCCATGCAATTGGACCTGCAATATCTCTGTAGCTTTTTCTGCCTGGAATAACGCCTTTGAATCTGAACCTTTTTGCATTTCCGTCGAATTCCCGCCCAAGTTGCGAAGGCAGACTTTTCCAGACCTGTTCTATGTGGAGAGAGTTTGCCTTCCCCGAATGTTTGGCAATATCTGAAATCCAGCCTTCGACCAGATGTTCCTGTACAGCACGAACAGCATTGTATGCAGTCCATTCTCCCCTTGGAATGTTATCAGTATAAACCTTCACAGTTTCCGGCATTCCACCTACAGCAAGGTACTTACCGTATAACTGCCATATCCTGTTGTGTACAAGATCAGAGAATGGCTTCAGAGGGTGGGCTTCCTGCAGCAGATCATTGGCTCGATCCTCTCCGATGGCAGAGAGAAATTCCCTGAAATCAAGCGGATCAACATTTACCATATCAATTTTACCCACAGGAAAAGATTCCTGTGAAAGGTGTACTCCGATAAGTGAACCCGCCGCGGCAATGAAAACTCCCGGCATTAATTCGCAGAAGTACTTGAGCGCTGTGAGTGCCTTTGGACAAGCTTGAATTTCGTCAAGAATGAGCAACTCACTGTTTATATCAATAGTTTTCCCTGATACAAATTCCAGCTCTGACAGCAGGGATTTCGGATTCAGATCGCCTGATGAGAATACTGCATGAGCTGCTCTGTTCATTTTCAGATCAAAATAGTGTGAGGCTGGAAAGAATGGGGCGAAGAGCTTCTTAAGAAGGTAGGTCTTTCCGGATTGTCTGACGCCTCTGAGAAGGAGAGGTTTCCTGTTAGAATTCTCTCTCCACTGTAATAACGCTTGTTCTGTCTTCCGTCTCATGGCTGTAATATGTGCGTGGCATCAACTATTGTCAAGCATAAAGATGCCGATGTTACAACTTATTGCAACCAAAAAGTAGAAGGATAATCAACTTATTACATCTTAAACTTATTACTGACTGTCACTGTTTAATACTGCGATTCTGGTTGCTACTTCCACAGGTGTCAGGTGTGTGGTATCAATCCGGTTCGGAAGCGAATCATAGTGCTGCTTTCTTACTGAAAGAAGTTTGAGCAGCGAGGCTTCATTAAAAGCGAGTGGTCGCTTTCCATTCTGTTGTTCTCTTCTCTTTTGAAGAGTTTCAGCAGATGCGGTAAGAGTGAAAATAATTCCCCGTTCTTTGATTGAAAGGAGATTTGACTCCTGAAGAAGGCAGCCGCCTCCGAGAGCGAGAATCATTCTATCATTCTTTTTGAGTAAACGCTTCAGGCAGTCTGATTCCAGCTCTCTGAATCTTTCTTCACCTGCTGTTCTGAAAATCTCGGAAATACGCATTCCTGCGAAGGATTCAATAGCGGTATCCAGATCGAAAAACGGTAATTCAAGCATTGATGCCAGGATACTTCCAGTTGAAGACTTGCCCGAAAAGGGAGGACCTGCGATAAAGACTGAAACAGATTGAATGTCAAATTTGTTCATGGATTTATGATAACACATTTAAACCGGTTGCGGGAGAGAAACATTTGTCTTTTGAATGGCATTCGATATGCGGTACCAGCTTGACGGATAACATTAAAGAGTGTATTGAGTTCAACGTCTGTTAACAAGGTGAGATAGCTGGGAGTATCATGACTAAAGAAGAGCTTGCATGTGAAGTGGCTGAAAGAACAGGTATAAGTCGAAAAGATACGCGGACTGTACTTACAGCGCTGTTGGAGACTATCACTGAGCGCCTGTGTACCGGGGAGACAATTTACCTTCGAGGGTTCGGCTGTTTCGAATCAAAGGAAGGCAGAAAAAGGAGGGCACGCGATCCCCAGGGTGATGGCATAATTGAGATTCCCCCTCGAATAAGACCTGTATTCAGACCATATAATGATCTGAAGCAGTCCATACAGGCAAAGCTTGGTAAAAAGATTAAGATTGATTTTCTCTGCCTTACCGCAAAGAACGCGATGAAGGTTTCCGTTGTAGGGAAATTCAATAACTGGAATGAAAACAGAAATCCGATGCAGAGACTTCCTGACGGCAGCTGGGTATCAGAGATGGATATAGTCTCAGGACAGACTTTTAAATACAAGTACTGGATAGACGGAAAACTTGAGAGTGACCCGGCATTTCCCATTGACTCAAATGGCAGCACCATGAGGCAGATATAATGGCGACAAGAAGACGGCAATCAGCAAGAAGAAGAACTTCAAAGCGAAAAGAAAATCGTCTGCGTAATATCTTTGTTGTTCTTTTTTTCTCCCTTGGTGTTTCTCTCGCGATTATACTTGCGATACCCGCAACTTCCATTACTGATAAGATTCGCGGGTTTCTCCTTGGAAATCTGGGTTATCTTTCTATCCTGCTTCCACTGTTTCTTTTTCAGTCCGGAGCCTGGCTGCTTGATCTGAGGATGAAAAAAGCTGGATTCAGAATTCTATCAGGAATAGCTGTCATCGGATATTTCTTCACGGCTGTTTTAGACCTGGTGATAAGTCGCCTGTCCGGTGGTTTTCATGATATTCCAGGAGGCAGTATTGCCGGCGGGCTCGGTGATATCCTTATCCCGCTCATCGGAGCTCCGATAACATTTCTGATTCTATTCACAGCATTTGTAGCATCTCTTGTAGCTTTCACAGGCTGGGATATCGGCAGAGATTTCCAGTCTATCGCAGACGGTCTGTTAAGATTACTCGACGGCATGAGGCAGAAGAAAAAAAAGGTGAGGAGTACTCGATCAACTGATGAATCCGAATCTTCTACATCAAACGTATGGTCAAGAGAGCAAAGTGAAGAAGAGGTTACGGAACTTCCATTCATGAAGGAAGATATCCCTGTAGATCCTTCCCGTTATCAAAAACCCGTACCTGTTTCCAGAAAACCAGGAACCAAAATGAGGATAGATAAGCATGATTTGTCCAGTTTTGTCATTCCTCCCATTTCCTGTCTTGACATGCCTGATGAGCGTTTGAGGAAGAGAACCTCACCTCAGATGATAAAGGAACAGGGCGATCTCCTTGTTGAAAAGCTGGACGATTTCGGGATTGAATGCCGTATTGAGAACAGTTATCCAGGTCCTGTAATTACACGATTTGAAGTTACTCCCGGCCCCGGAATCAAGGTGAACAGATTCGTATCTCTTTCTGATGATCTTGCACTTGCCCTGAAAGCCAGAAGGATACGCATCCTTGCCCCTATTCCAGGCAGGGGAGCAGTCGGGATTGAAGTTCCAAACCCGACTCCAGAAACAGTATATCTCAGAGAAATAATGGACAAAGTATCACACGAGAAGCTTCCTATCGCACTTGGCAAAGGAATAGAGGGAAAGCCTTACGTTGGTGATATAACCAACATGCCTCATCTTCTAATAGCGGGAGCTACAGGTTCGGGAAAGAGTGTCTGTATGCACTCGATAATCACGACCCTTCTTCTAACCAGGACTCCGTCGGAAGTCAGATTTGCGATGATAGACCCGAAGATGCTCGAGCTTTCGATTTACGAAGGCATTCCGCACCTGTGGGCACCCGTAATTCTGGAAACAGACAAGGCAACATTGCTGCTGGACGCACTTGTATCAGAGATGGAAACCCGATACAAAAGACTCTCCAGAATTGGAGTGCGATCCATTACTGAGTTTAATGCAAAAATTTCACCTGAGTCTGAAGATGAACGTATTCCATTTATTGTTGTATTCATTGATGAGCTGGCCGATCTCATGTTTACCGTATCAAGGGAAGTGGAACCGGCCATTGCAAGGCTTGCTCATATGGCCAGAGCTGTAGGTATTCATATGGTTCTTGCAACACAGCGACCTTCAGTTGATGTTATCACAGGTGTGATAAAGGCGAACTTCCCGTCGCGGATCGCGTTTAACGTTCAATCAAAAACTGATTCACGTACGATTCTGGATATGAATGGTGCGGAAAAGCTTCTTGGCAACGGTGATATGCTGTTTCTTCCAACAGCAACACCTGAACCGATTAGAATCCATGGTTCGTTTATCACAACTGAAGAAATCAGAACAATCGTAGAACATTTAAGAGATCAGCCTGAAATTCCATTTGAATTCGAGCTGCCTGATGATATTGGCGGGAACCTTATGGATCCATGTGCGATAAAGATTGATGACCCACTTTTTGAAAAAGCAAAACAGGTTGTTGTTCACACTCAGCAGGGTTCAGTATCCATTATTCAGAGAAGGCTGAGAGTTGGATATTCTCGTGCAGCCAGCCTGATCGATATGCTGGAGCAGTCGGGTGTTGTGGGTCCGTTTCAGGGCAGCAAAGCAAGAGACGTCCTTATAACTCCGGACGAGCTGGAGGGAACCGGTGAAAGCGATGAATAGAGTATTATTTGTTTTACTTGCCATTCTTCTTGTGATTGCCACCTCCTGTGGTCAGGGAAATGAGAGCGTTGATCGGTCCGGTCTGGTCCTTGGTGACGATGATGCGTCAATCTTCGCAAGAGCATCCCAGCAGTATTTCAGAGGAAGCCTTTCCAGTTCCAGAGAGAACTTCAACAGCCTCATTTACCGTTTTCCCGATTCACCTCTTAATCATGATGCACAGCTTGCAGTACGAAGAATTGATTTTGAACTGTCCGGGAATCCGGATCTTTCTATGCCTGTGAATCAGAATCATAATGAATTGACACCATTTCCAAATGTTGCTCTTGTCAGCTCTCCCGCTGTATCAGCGAGTGTTGTTCAGCTGGAAGCGCTTTTGATTTCTGCAGGTGCTTCACCTGTTATCGTTGAGGATTACGGTGCACCGGATGTAACACTTGTTCTTTACCCGGAGGGTTATCTTCTTCAGGCAAATATTGTATCTGATTCATTGTCCTCCTGGCTTTCATCGCACTCTTCAGTACCGATTCAGCCAGGTGGGGATATTGTCAAGACTGTTGCGCCTCATCATCAGGGAGTTGTAATCGTTATCGGAACGGATGCAATTGTTGATGCTTCATTTTAATTGAATCTCTGTTGCTCCGGTTTTCGAAAGGATTGACCAGGTATGCTGTATATTGCGCTATTATCTTCGATTATCGCTGTCTCACCGCTGGATCCATTGCTTGAGAAGATGCAGAATTCCGTTTTCATGACCGGTTTCTTTTCTCAGACGGATATCTGGGCATTAACTCTTGAGGAGGAAATATCTTCCGGAACGATGTACATCGCTCATCCGGATCTGTTTCTTCTGAAGTACACCGATCCACAGGGCGCTGGAACAGGATACGATGGATCAAGTTTCTATACGATTGAACCTGATATAAGGCAGATGATAATTTATCCGGGACGGGAACCGGGGAGTTTTCTTCACATGATAGAAAAATGTGCTGATTCATCTGCTGCTGTAACAATTGAATATAACAATGACAGCCTGCTTGTGTTTCTGGAGGGAGATTTCGGCGAGGGTTTAATCAGGATGGAAGTTGGATTTACATCATCGGACAGTCTGCCGTTCCTGTTCGGAACAACCGATGTAAACGGCAACAGCACATTATATAACATGTGGAATATTGAGATTGAAAGCGGTTTTCCCGAGGGTATTTTTGATATGGATGTTCCTGATGGTTATACAGTTATCAATCCGGGGGAGATATAGAGTTGCCCTCTGTTTTTCTGCTTACTCTCGGATGTCCGAAGAATGAAGCTGACTCCGACTCATTTGCCGGTTGCTTCTCTGCTGGAGGCTGGGAGATAGCTGATAACTCTGAAAAAGCGGATCTTCTCCTTCTTAACACATGCGCATTCATTCAGCCTGCTGTTGAAGAATCGCTTGAAGCGATAGCTGAGGCTGTGGAGTGGAAAAACTGTAAGCCAGGCAGAAAACTCATCCTTGCGGGTTGTCTGCCCGGCAGGTACAGTAACGATAGCTCCGGCGGACTGGAAGATTTCGATTTGATTACGGGTCCCGGTGATACAGCTGAGCTCAGGAAGTATCTCTCCGTTTCCGCTTCCTCCGGGCCGGTTCCGGTTGAAAGTATTTATCACAGATATCTGAAAATTTCCGAGGGGTGCTCAAATAATTGTGCGTATTGCACAATTCCCCTTATCAGAGGGCGCCGGGAGGACAGGAGTTTTGAGGACATACTGCTGGATGCCGGATACCTTACGGAACAGGGCGCTCTGGGGATACCGGAAGCTGGAAAAGCAGCAGAGGCTCCGTCTCACAGCTTGTCACCCATCTGGCCTCAACGTATCCGGATATATGGTTCAGACTCTATTACATTCACCCGGCGCATTTCCCGGATGAATTTCCGGTTATGGTCGAGAAGTACACCAATATCATGCCATATATTGATATGCCCATTCAGCATGTTTCCAATACTGTTCTGGAACGGATGGGCCGTCCTTATACGGAAAAATATCTCAGAAATATGTTTGAGAGCTTCGATAAATCGAATACAGAGCTTTCCGTTAGAACGACTGTAATTGTAGGGTATCCGGGGGAGACCGATGCTGATTTTGACAGGCTCATTGGTTTTCTGTCTGACTACGATTGTCTCAGAACGATCTCGGCATTTCCATACTGGCCTGAGGAGGGAACAATGGAATATTCCAGAACAACTGCCGCTGATCTGCCTGGGCCGAATACTGTACAGTCAAGGTTGATGGGGATAGGTGATGTATCGGATCAGCTTTATACTAGCTGGGCAGAAAGAATTGAGGGGAGAGTAATAGACGTTCTTGCTGATACAGCGGAACTTGGACACGGACGGCTGGATGCGCCTGTCGTGGATGGAGCTTGCAGCTTTGACAGGATTGTCGAACCAGGACAGATAATCAGCTGCCGCGTAAGTGAATGTTTTGGATCGGAGATGCTTGTTGAAGTGCTTCGGTAAAACCGGGAGTGGCGCTGAGATTGCTCCGGTTTTATCTTTACTCCTAGTTTTATTACCTGAAGTCAGCGAAGCCGGCTTCTGGTATGGTTTTCAACTGAGAATATGAAGGAACTGAAATGAATACAATTCTGCTGACAATTGTACTTGCTCTTACTCCGTCAAATATGGAACTGGCTGAAGAGGCGCTTGTAATATCAAGTGAAGCTCTTTCGGACATCCTGGAATCTTACAATGTACAAAATATTATAATCGAAATTCTTGGTGAGCATGAAGGAGGATGGTTCCTGGAGCAGACACTTGCTTCAGTGCTCTGTGAGAATGATATCTCGATCATCAGCTCAGTTTCCGATTCATCATTCCGTTCTTTCGATCGGCTGATGGTTCGACCAATGGAGATCGTTGTTGAATATGGAGATGTCAGCAGACCCTGGTTGATTGGAAGCAAACGCGTTGAGAGGATTGCCAGATGCGAACTTTCAGCGACTCTGGTCGATTCAAACGGTAAGATTGTTACAACCGCCAGAACGAATGGTACAGCAGACGATGTTGTTTCATGGTCTGATGTTTCTACCCTCAGCGGATCTTCGGAATGGGAATGGCTGTCCAGGGAACTGCCTGAAGATTCAGGTTCTTCCATTCTTGAACCTCTGATTGTATCCGGTGTGGTCGCCAGCCTTGTATATCTGTTCTATTCCAGCAGAGCAGACTAGGAGCATATCCGACAATGAAGCATCGGCATAAAACCCACACAGCTGGCTATAATACCCGGATATTATCGTCAAATACTTCCAGTATTCTCCTCAAATCTCCGAGCATTCTATCTCATCTGCGAGGCTCTTCTGCTCAATGCACATTATCGGACAAGCTCCTAGAAAAGCAAATTGATTTCATTTGAAATTACAGAGAAATCCTGATGATAATATCAGGACGATACACGATCCGCTTTAACTTGCGATTTACTCCCATGATACGTTTCAAGACAGCTCTTATCACAACTGCTGTTTTGCTTTCAGCGTCATTTGCATGCGATAATAATTCAGGTAGTGACAGTCTGAATGAAGCAAGACTTCTAAGACAATCAGGACGTTATGTACAATCTGTAATGCTTTTTGAAGAACTGGTGGCACAGGGAGACAACCAGCCCGGATTACTGCTGGAGTTTGCAGAAACAGCTGTTCTTGCAGCTCAGGCGGAAAGAAGCTCCCTTTACAGACAGAAAGCCAGAGAAGCCGTTCTTATTCTCTCTGAGCATCCCGGTGATATCGATCCGAGAGAGATCGGAGAACTATGGAGAAGACTGGCCTGGGAGATGGCACGAAATGCGGATTCTCTTCAGGCCTTTCAGTGTTTTGAATATGCGCTGGATTACAATATCCAGGAAATATTCGAAGAGGAATGGCTGTTTCGCGGCGTTTATGCAGGTGATCACCTGGAAATGCTGTCTGATATTCCGGACAGCGTTATAGGTTTCTCCTCCGGTGACAGTCTTTTATCAATCGCAGCTGAAATTTACCTTGTCGAACTTGAAAGAATATCACGCTCCAGAACAGATCTCAGAGAAGATATACTGAAGGCCAGGGCGGCTTTGCTGCCTTATACATCCAGGATCAGTGAAGAGCTCGATGTGTTGACGGAACTTGACAGGCTCGGAGGGATACAACCGGAAGAAAGACAGAGAAGAATACATCTTCTCCTGGATTCGGCGGAAGAGGATATTAGATTGGATAGAAGTATTCTTGCCCGTGAGAAATTGCTTGAGGTCTGGAATTCCAATTTCTCCGGAGAAAGGATTCAGGCGGCATATATGCTGGGTCTGATGGAAGAGGAAAACAGCAGTATAGAAAGCGCGCTCCAATGGTACAGAAGAGCATGCAGTGTCTCACCGGGATCATCTTCACTGGCAGCAAGCCTTGCTGCCGCAAGAAGAGATTCGTTAACCTATGGAATTGAATGAACGGGATATTCGAATGATAAAATATTATGCCTTTGCATTACTTATTCTGATTGCTGTAACATCCTGCGGAAAATCCTACAATACCAGAGGTTTGGATCATGAACAGCTGGAGCAGCTTGCTGATGCCGCATTCCTTGATGAGGATTTCAATAATGCTGCCGGAATGTATACGGAACTGATGTTCGGATACCCCGGAGCGGCAAATACCGATCTATATCTTTACAGACTCGGTATGTCCGAGGCTGCCTTGAGGTTCTGGGCAGATGCCCTGTTCTATTTCAACCGCGTCCAGTCGGAGTACTCCCGGAGTTCACTGGCTGATGACTGTTCATTTCAATCAGCTCGTATCTGGTGGTTACAGAGGCATAACTACAAGAAGGATCTGACTCCCATCATGAACTCCAGAACTCAGTTGATCTCTTTCTTCGAGAAGTATCCCGGATCCACTCTGATCGAGGAAGCTACGGCACTCAGCGACAGTATCAACAATGTCCTTTCGATGAGAGCTCTTTTTGTGGGTCAATTCTATGCCAGAAGAAATAAGTACGATGCGTCTCTTCTATACCTTCGCGAAGCTCTGAATGATTATGGTGATACTGAATGCAAAGCCGAGATTCTAATGGCTATTGGAGGCGTCTACATTAAAAGGGGAAACGAATATTCAGCAAGGAGATTTTTTCAGAGGGCGCTTGACGAGTGCGAATTGAATGAAGATCAGTTAATCGAACTGCAGAACATTCTGGAAGAACTATAAGATGACCGGGCTTCTGGGGGGGACGTTCGATCCTCCTCATTTTGGCCATCTGGTTCTTGCTCTTGAGGCATATCACAGATTTCATTTGGAAAATGTTCTTCTCGTTCCCTCCAGATTTCCTCCGCATAAGCCAGGATTTAGAGTAACTCCATTCCATCACCGTTTCGAAATGACGAAGATTGCCCTGAAGGATTCTCCTGAGCTGTCCGCTGCTGATCTTGAACCTCATGATAAGCCGTCCTGGACTGTAAATCTGCTGGAGAACCTTGCGGATGAAGGGCTGGATATCTGTTTTATCATGGGTATGGACAGCCTTGAGGAAATGCATACCTGGAAAGATCCCGAACGTATTTCTGAAAGAGCGAAACTGGTTGTGGGAACAAGACCGGGATATGAAATATCATCTGTTGACCCCAAAATCAGATCGATGATCGAGACCTTTCCTGTTCCCGGATTGTTCATATCTTCAAGCGATCTCAGAGATAGATTTGCCAGAGGATTGAATACACGCTATCTTGTACCTGACAGCGTACAGAAATACATTGGGGAGAATGAACTTTATGCCGGACGAAAAGGCGGTTGACAGGCTTCTGAACGCGGTACTCGAGAAGGATGTCAGCGATATTCATTTCAAAGTCGGAAGCATCCCGATTATAAGAAAAGCTGGAATGATCATTCATGTGGCTGAATTCAAGCCCATGAAGACGGAGCATGTTCAAAAAATTGTTGATGAACTTGTATCTGAATATCAGGCTGAACGTCTTGCCCGTGGCGAAGAGGTTGATCTGGGTTATTCGCTCCCGGGGAAAGCCAGGTTCAGGGTGAATATCTATAATCAGCGCGGAACACCAGCTGTCGTTATGCGAAGGATACCTTATGAGATTCCGGATATTGATGAGCTCGGTCTTCCTGAAGTAGTCAAGAAGATTGCTATGGAACCCCGTGGTCTGGTTCTTGTTACAGGTGTAACAGGCAGCGGGAAATCAACGTCAATAGCAGCCATGATTAATTATATCAATCAGAATCGTTCGGTTCATATCGTAACCATAGAGGATCCTATAGAATTTCTGCACAGAGACATAAACTCCACAATATGCCAGCGTGAAGTCGGAATAGATACACAGAGCTGGAGTTCCGGACTTCGCGCTGTTTTCAGGCAGGATCCGGATGTAATTCTGATTGGCGAGATGAGAGACCCTGAAACAATAGCGACCGCTTTAACAGGTGCGGAAACCGGGCACCTTGTTCTGAGTACACTGCACACAACCGATACGATGGAAACGATATCCCGTATTATCGATGTATTTCCCTCCTCTCAGCAGCATCTTGTAAGGCTTCAGCTTGGTCAGCTTATCAGCGGAATCATATCTCAGCGGCTTCTACCCGGTAAGCAGAATGATGAAGATGAAGAAGGTGAAAACACGTCGAGAGTACTTGCGGCGGAAGTGCTTGTCAGATCTTCCACTGTTACTGAATGTATAATCCATCCTGACAAGACATATCTTCTGACTGAAACGATAGAGAAAAGCTTTTCACAATATGGTATGCAGACATTTGATATGGCCCTCTACCAGCTTATTGTGAATGATAAAATAGACAAGGAAACTGCTCTTGCCTCGGCATCCAATCCGACAAAACTGGATCTGAGGCTCAAGGGCATTGAAACCGCTTCGGATTGGAAGATGGAATGATGATGAATACAGATCTGTTTGGTATTTCTATTGATATTATCCCTCTTGTGATTACTGCCGGTGCCATTCTACTCGTTCTGGCTCTGATACAGCTTTATCTCGGTCTCAGGGCACAGAGCAGACCGAAGGTGACAGGGGAGATTTCCATGATAGGCGAAACCGGAATTATCAGGAAAACATCGGGATTCAGGCAGCGATCAATTGTAGAAATCAGGGGTGAACTCTGGTGGTGTTTACAGCCGAATGGTGATGATAGGATTGAAAAGGGAGCGACTGTAGAGATCGTCGGGATTGAAGAGGATTCAATGATCCTTGAAGTGAAGCGTATTAAAAGTCAATAAGAACAAATTGAGGAAGGAGTTCTAATGGAATTCTTAATTGTCATTGCTGTTATACTTTTCTTTTTTCTTCTTTCAGCGCTGAAAGTACTCAAGGAATATCAAAGGGGTGTGGTATTCAGACTTGGAAAGGTCATAGGGCTTAAAGGACCCGGTTTGATAATAGTCTGGCCGCTTATAGATACTATCCGTCGTGTTGATCTGAGGGTTATCGCGATGGATGTTCCTCCACAGGATGTTATTACGCAGGATAATGTATCTGTGAGAGTGAACGCAGTGGTCTACTTCAGGGTTATCGACCCGAAGAAAGCTATTCTCGAAGTTGAAAACTACATTTATGCCACAAGTCAGCTGGCTCAGACTACTCTCAGAAGTGTTCTTGGTGAGGCAACTCTTGATGAGCTTCTTTCGCAGAGGGATGAGATCAACGGCAAGCTGCAGAATATACTTGACAGGATGACCGACCCATGGGGAATCAAGGTCAGTACGGTCGAAGTCAAGCATGTTGATCTCCCCGAGGAGATGCAGAGGGTTATGGCCAAGCAGGCTGAAGCTGAAAGAGACAGAAGAGCCAAGATCATAAGGGCAGAAGCCGAGTTCCAGGCTTCACAGAAGCTTGCCGATGCTGCGGATATCATCAGTGCTCATCCTGTAGCTCTTCAGCTCCGATATCTGCAGACTCTGTCAGAGATCGCCGTTGAGAACAACTCGACTACCATATTCCCGCTGCCTATAGAGCTTCTCAAGCCCTTTCTGAAGCAACTCGGTGACTAGCCGATGTTCAGCGGAGCGATTACAGCACTGGTAACACCGTTCAGAAAAGGCGCAATTGATACGGTTTCCTTGAGCGATCTGGTTAACTGGCAGATCGACCAGGGGATAGACGGATTGCTTGCGTGCGGATGTACCGGTGAAGCTGCAACTCTCAGTACTGAGGAACATCATCTGGTGGTCCGGACAGTCCTGGAGGCTGCTGAAGGCCGCGTTCCGGTGATTGCAGGAACAGGTACGAATGATACTGAATCTTCGGTCAGACTCTCGCGCGAGACCGCAGATCTGGGAGTGGATGCTGTTCTGCTAATCACTCCATATTACAACAAGCCGACTCCCGAGGGGCAGATAGAACACTATACTCTGGTTGCGGATGCGGTTGACTGTCCTGTAATACTCTACAACGTGCCTGGAAGAACAGGCACGAATATGCTGCCAGAGGCAATAGCTCTACTGTCGGAACATCCGAGAATTGTTGCGATCAAAGATGCAGCCGGTTCTGCTGAGAGGGTAACCGCGATTCTGAATCTATGCGATATAACCGTGCTGAGTGGTGATGATCCCATAGCAATGGCTCAGGTTGCTCTTGGAGCCGCAGGAGTTATTTCCGTAGTATCCAATATTGCGCCTGCGGCCATGTCTGAACTTATCTCTACTGCGGCTTCAGGGAATCTGCAGGAAGCAAGAAAAATTCAATCCAGACTGTACCCCGTGATAAAGGCGATGTTCCTTCAGACAAATCCAATGCCCGTGAAGAAATCACTTGCTTTGATGGGCAGGATTCAGAACGAGCTCCGGTTGCCGCTGGTCTCCATGAAAGAAGAATATGTTCCGGAACTGAGAAGAATACTGGAACAGGCTGATCTGATCTGATGAAAATCTGTGTATTCGGCAGTGAAGGGAGAATGGGGCGACTTGTCAGAGAAGAGGCAGGCTCCTCCATAATAGCGTGCTATGACATAACCACTCCGGGAAACTCTGTTGATGGAAAGCTTCCTCCTGAAGTCGATACGGTCATAGATTTTACCCTTCCATCCGCCTGGGAAGACCTTGATAAACTGCTTCAAGGCAACACTGCGGGGCTCGTGTCAGGAACTACCGGGCTGGGAAATGCCGAGATGGAACTGCTTCGAAAGTGGTCTTCGGTTAGACCCGTTTTCTTTTCATCCAATATGAGTATGGGGATATTTGTTCTTGGCAGACTTCTGCAGACCGCAGCCTCCATGCTTGCCGATGATTTCGACCTTGAGATTGTTGAATTTCACCACAGCGGGAAGATCGACAGTCCCAGCGGAACAGCTCTTACTTTGCTGAATATCTGGGAGAAGAACGGCGGCGGAAAGAAGATCACCTATGGCAGATCCGGACCTGCAGGGCCAAGAAGCCCGGATGAAACAGGCATTCATTCCGTCAGAGGTGGTGATATAGTCGGAGATCACCAGCTCTATCTGCTTGGAGACGGAGAGAAACTTCTTCTGTCTCATTCAGCTACTGGACGGAGAACGTTCGCCATCGGAGCGCTGAAAGCGGCAGATTTTATTTTTGGAAAACCTCCAGGACTTTACTCAATGGAGGACATGATGAGCAAAAGAGATGAAAAATGATACGGAATCCGGTGGTAGCAGGTATGTTCTACCCGTCAGACGGAGAACATCTGAGTTCGATGATCGCCGATTTCATGTCGTTCTCAGGCAGAAAACCTGACAGCTTAATAACCGGTCTTGTGAGCCCTCATGCAGGATATGTTTACTCCGGTGCAGTGGCTGGAGCCGCATTTGCTTCTGCTCCGGCTGGCGTGAGTACAGTTATTATACTGGCGCCATCGCACGGATATCCGGTTCATGGTGCGTCGGTTTACGAAGGAGAGGGATACTTAACACCGCTTGGTGTCGCAATGATTGACAGTGAAATAACTGCCGATCTGCTGGACTCCGGCCTTTCCTTCCAGGCTCCTGCTCACAGAGGAGAGCATTCAGCAGAAGTTCAGATTCCTTTCATCCAGACAAAGTGGCCTGACGCATCCATCGTTGTTATTCTTCAGGGCTCTGTGTTCAATGGCCATTCGCGAACTCTTGCCGAGAATCTCCACGATGTTCTGAAGAACAGAGAGGATATTCTGATAGTGGCTTCAAGTGACCTTTCACATTACCATCCTTATGACGAAGCGAAGCGAATGGATAGAAAGGTGATCGACGCATTTGTCAGTGGAGATCCGATTAATCTGAATGGTGTTCTTTCAAGCGGAATCGAGGCATGCGGAGGCGGCCCCATGCTTACGCTAATGAATTACTCCATAATTGCCGGTTCTGTTAAATTCGGTGAAATCATGTGGGATACATCCGCGACAGCCAGCGGAGATAGAAACTCCGTTGTAGGATATTTTGCCGGTTACACCGCAAAGGAGGTTCAGGAATAACTGATTCTGCCTGCAGAAAGAGAATACTGGATCTTGCAAGAAGGTCTGTTGAAGCTGCAGCAGCCGGAAAACAGCTTCCGGACATACCATCGGGAGATGTCTTTGAAAGGGAAGGCGGCGCTTTTGTTACTCTCAGGAAGGATGGCTTACTCAGGGGTTGTATAGGCCATTTTACAGGAACGGGTTCTCTGGGACAGACCGTGATTGAAATGGCGGCTTCAGCTGCCGTTAGCGATCCGAGGTTTCCGAAGGTCAGTCCCGAGGACGTGGATGGAATTGATCTGGAGATTTCCCTTTTAAGCCCGATGATCCTGACCAGAGCGGAAAATGTAGTTCCAGGAATTCACGGTATCTATATCAAATCAGGATTCCGAGCCGGAACTCTGCTTCCACAGGTTGCCATCGAGCAGAGATGGGACAGAGAAACCTTCCTTTCACATACATGTCTCAAGGCGGGACTGTCACCGGACTGTTTTCGTCAGGAAGATGTTCAGATATACACATACACAGCCGAAGTATTCGGCGAATCGGAGGAAGGGGCTGATTCTGAATGAAGCTCGCAATTTTGACCGGTGCGTTTCTCCTGCTTGCATGTAATATGCCGGGAGTAGGAGAGCTTGAAGAGAGAGTTGATGTTCTGGAGACTTCTGTGAGCTATGATGATTCCGAGCTTACAAACAGTTTTACTCAGGTGTTGGACGACATTGAAGACCTTGATGAAAGGGTTACTTTCCTTGAAACCGGTGAAATTTCCGGGACTACGGAACGTTCAGTAGAGGAAAGTGATGAACCAGGTGACATCGAACCTTCCGAGGAAAAGATTATAACCATTTCCGATGTCGAGGGTCTCGAGGACTCAATGAATCTGCTTACAGACAGCATGACAGTTATTGATGAGTCACTGAATGAAGTTGTCCTTTCACTGGACAGCCTTATTCTGGAAAACGATTCACTGAAGACAGAACTCAGCAATCTCAGTTCTGAAGTCGCTGATCTCAGATATACCATTAATCATATTGGAACTTCAAGATCGTCCTCTTCGACAGGGAGCGGAACAAGATCAGGCACCAGCGGCACCTCTGGCACCAGCGGGTCTCGCTGACCTTACTTAACTGATAAGAAGTATTTAGTGATGGGGGTGGTTCATTGAACTGTCCCCATATTGCTTTTGTGGATGTGTGAGATTTACCTGCTGTTTCTGTGGAGAAGCTTGTCGGAGTACATAAGTGAATCAGCCCTGCTGAGAAGTTCCTCAAGAGATGTATTCTCATCAAGTATTGTAGAAGCATAGCCGCAGCTGAGCGAGAGCTTGAATGGAAGATTTCCCTTATCGTTTAATTCATTAATGCTGGAGTGGATTCTGGTTTTGAATGATTTCTGATCAATGAAGGGAGCGCCAAGGAAAAGAGCAACGAGTTCGTCTCCACCCATCCTTGCTGTAATATCCGATTCTCGAAAAGTATTTCTGAGTATGTATGCCGTCTCGATTATGGCTCTATCACCGGCTTGATGACCCAACTTATCGTTGATCAGTTTCAGATTATCCAGATCAACAAAGAGAAGCCCTATTTCTGGATTTGATCGAATCGAAGATTCAAGCAGCTGTCGCCCTACAGTCATGAAACCCCGTCTGTTGTACAGACCGGTTAGTTCATCGTGAAGTGACATATCTCTGAGCTGTTCTTCCAGTTTCTTCTGTTTTGTAATATCGACAAATGAGAGAACGTACCAGAGCTTATCCTGTTCATCAGATACCGCAGTGGATGTAACATGAGCGTAAAAAACGGAACCATCGTTCCTTATGCAGTCGATGTCATCTTCCCATTCGCTGTTCTCCGAAATAGCCTGTTTCATGGTTTGGAGACAGCTTTTGTCGGGTATGAGTGTCGAGATGTCCAGATCCGCGATATCACTTGTATCAAGTTTCCAGTATATCGCTGCCTTACGGTTGGCGTAGTCAATTTTCCAGTCTGTATCGAAAATAATCATCGCGCTGAGGGCGCCATCCAGTGCGCTGTTTCTCTTTTTCATTTCTCTTTGGAACCGCCTCCTTTCGGCGGTGTCCCGGAATGATAACAGAATAGCGTTATGGCCGTTTCCGCTGACCAGATTCGATGTCATGTCCATCTTTCTGATCGAGCCGTCTCTGCACTTCATCTTCTGATCGAGAAAGACACCGTCCATGATTTTCGGAACAGCGGTTCGAGTTGTGTCAGGCTCAACACCGGATGCATCGGGGAGGATATCCATCAACATTTTTCCAACAAGCTCGGCTGGATTGTACCCCAGCAGTATTTCAGCAGCATCGCTTGCTCGAGTGATGCGGACGGTTTCAGGATTGACAATCAGGAGAATATCGACTGAGTTCCGGAAAACAAGGTTAAGACTGTTGAGTTCATCCTGAAGAGATGAGTTAATAAGTTTCTGTTCCGCAAGTTCAGCGGTGATTTCAAGCAGTTTTTCACGCATATGCTGATTTTTGTTCAAATCTTCAATATCTCGCAATGCTGGTCCTTCAATCAGTAATAGCTCAGACTGATATCCACTTACATGTTTGTTCAATATTGTAAGTGCCGCAAGTGACGACCCCGTTAGCTGAAGTTGACCCTGTAGTACCTTTTCTTGCCTGCTCTCAGCAGAATGCTTTTATTTGTGCTTTGCGGATCAAGGTTCTCAAGAGGATCTTCAATACGATTATTATCTATGTACAGACCGCCCTGTTTCGCCATTCTTCTCACTTCGCTTCTGCTCGGACAGAGACCTGTTTCAACGAAAAGATCAAGACAGCTGATCCCATTATTCAGCCTTGTCTTCGGAATTTCAAGCGTTGGTACATCTTCCTGATCTCCCTGTCCTGCGAAGAGTGCGCGCGAGGCTTTCTCCGCTTTGAGAGCTTCTTCTCTCCCATGCGCGAGGACTGTTGCTTCGAACGCAAGTTTTTCCTTTACTTGCCGGATATCTGCTCCGGTCAGAAGGGCCAGCTCATCGATTTCATCTCCGGGCAGGAAAGTGTAAAGCCTGAGAAAATAGACTGCGTCCTTGTCATCTACGTTTATCCAGAACTGGTAGTATTCGTACGGGCTTGTCAGTTCCGGATCGAGCCAGATGGCTCCGCCGGCCTGGGTCTTGCTCATTTTTTCACCTGAAGCGGTAGTTACCAGAGGACATGTGAAACCCCATACCTCATTTTGCTCAACGCGCCTGACAAGATCAATTCCGGAAACGATATTACCCCACTGATCGGAACCGCCCACCTGAAGCACGCATGCGAAATTTCGGTACAGATGCAGATAATCATAAGCCTGAAGGAGGCTGTAGCCGAATTCAAGGAAGGAAATACCGCTCTCCAGTCTAAGCTTGACCGATTCCGCGGAAAGCATCCGGTTCACGCTGAAGTGACGCCCGATATCTCTTAAAAAGTCAATATGATTCAGTTTACTGAGCCATTCATAATTATCAAGCAGAACCGCTCCATGTTCACTGTCATTGAATTCAAGGAAATGCTCCAGCTGTTTTCCGATCGATTCAGCCCAGTTCGATACTGTTTCCTTTGATTCAAAGGTTCTCTCCAGGCTTCTTTCGGACGGATCTCCAACAAGTGCGGTAGCTCCACCGACAAGCAGTATGGGTCTGTGTCCTCCCATTTGAAGATGACGTGCAATCATGATCGGTACAAGGTGTCCCAGGTGAAGGCTCCCTGCCGTAGGGTCAAAACCGATATAGAAACTCAGTGAAGGTCCGTCTAAAAGCTCGGACAGTTTCTCCTCGGCGGTCATCTGGTAAACAAGACCTCTTTGACTGAGTTTTCGCAATAGTCCCACCGGACGCTCCTTTCAAAAGAACAACTGGCATAACAGTTCTCTGGTGCTTATGTTTTCCTCTGTTCGTGACACAGAACATAATACCGGAGAAGATAATGGAAACTATTGAATTTGAGCATCCTGTCGCAAGGGACATCCTGACGAATATTCGGAATCGTAATACCCAGCCTGATGAGTTCAGGAGATTGGCATACAGACTGGGGCTCATGCTTGCCGTTGAAGCGACCAGGAATAGAGGGACTTCACCCATCTCGGTTGAGACTCCGATGGAAGAGACACTGGGCGAGAAATGCAACAATCATCCTGTCATCATCCCTGTACTTCGAGCCGGTCTTGGTCTTCTTCTTCCGTTCCAGGAACTTCTGCCTGATTCACCTGTGGCGTTCATAGCAATGAGACGGGATGAAAAAACCGGAACAGCAGAATGGCTCTATGATTCAATTCAGAATCTGCGAGGCAGAGATGTTCTGATACTTGATCCCATGCTTGCGACAGGGGGAACAGCCGCAGGCGTGATTGATTACCTTATTGAAAAAGGCGTTGAAGAGATTACACTGGTTAGTGTAGTTGCGGCTCCGGAGGGGATACACAGACTCCAGGGATACGAGAATCTTACTATTATCACAGTATCGGTGGACAGGGAACTCGATGAGAACTGGTTCATACTGCCTGGCCTGGGTGACTTTGGTGACAGACTTTATCAGGGTAATTAATAATAACCATAATGATCAGGAAGTGAAATGAAACGGCAGGGTATTTATATAGCTGGCAGTGACATGAATGCGGGAAAGACCACATTCTCTCTTGGACTGATCTCCTGGCTTTGTGAGCATCTTGATCGGGGAGCATCCTTCATGAAGCCGCTTGGTCAGAAAACAACTTTGCTGGATGGGGCTTCCGTCGGTGAGGATTCCTTTCTTGTAAATACTTCACTGGGGCTGAATAGTGAGTTGAAGTACGCAGCTCCCTTTGCAATGTCTTCCGGTGCTTCCGAGAAATTTCTCGAGGAAGGACATCCGGTCAATATCAGCGGGAAGATACAGAAGGCTTTCAGACATCTGGAAGCGGATTCCGATATTGTTGTTGTCGAGGGTACAGGGCATCCCGGCGTTGGTTCCGTATTCGGTCTGTGCAATGCAAGCGTGGCCAGTCTGCTTGACATACCGGTTCTGCTTGTTCTTGATGCAGGTATCGGAAAAACAATTGACAGATTTGCTTTATGCAACAGTCTCTTTCATGACAGGAATATTCCCCTTCTCGGAGTTGTTGTTAATCGTGTTCGGAAAAGCAAAATGGAAAAGGTGAAAAGGTTTCTGGATCCATGGTTTTCCGAAAGAGGAATACCGGTATTCGGGTATATCCCGTACGTTTCCTCCATCGCGAGACCGTCACTGAGCATGCTTGGCAGAGAACTCGATCTTGAAGCGGTTATTTCCTGGAAGCCCGATCCCCATATGCCTGTAGAGGGATTTATCACAGCGTTTGGAAACATCAGAGAAATTCTCTCCGATGTTATCGAAAGTCCTGGCAGCGCTCTGCTTATCAGCGCAACCAGGCTTGAAGTTATTGATGCTCTGATAACAAGAAGATTGTCAGGTGCACTTGAAAAAGGACCTGGCGCGATAGTGATCTGCGGTTCGTTCGCAGGACATGATTCATATCTGGTTGAAGCATGCAGAAAACTTGATATACCTCTGTACAGAACAGCAAAAAGCGCTGGAGATTCCGCTTCAGTATTAAACAGGCGAGTATTCAAAGTTGAACCGGGAGAATCGGTTAAAATTTCCGAGATCGTGGAGATTGTTCGGGAGAATGTTGATCTCGCAGGAATTCTGGAGGCCCTTCGTTCACCTATGACTGTTCCTGGATTACCGAAACAGACTGCTATGTCCAGAGCGCGATCATGGTTTTCAAGACTATTCAGGGGATAATGATGACTGGGGAATCCTGATATGCGCTCCAGACTGATTCTGGTGCTGTTATTCATCCTGGGAGCAGTTGCAACTTTTATTTTTGGTAAACCGCATAATGATAGAACAGGTGACGAGTGGTTCTTTCACGAGAGCTATTCCGAGCTGACTCACGTTATCGATTCACTTAACGCGATACTGGCTGATACGCTTTCTATCAGAATTGCCTGCGTGGAAGAGGACGGAACTCTTGGCGGACTCCTTTTCGCAACCGGGATTGAAGGAAGCAGATACTTGAATTGCTGTTCTATATTCCTTGACAGCCTTGGATGGACATCCGTACATGTGGGAGATACGCTGGAAGCCGTGTATTCAAGAGGTTTACTATGGGAAGTGAAAGCAAGACCGAGGAGAAGTCGCGGCTATTACAGCATCATCTTTGAGGGTACTCCGGAGCCTTCGAGATGGCAATGGGTTCCCGAGGAACGCTGGACACGTCTTCGGGCGGTAACGCTTGATGTAAGAAGCTCCGTATGGGAGAGTATCGAGGGTGGAGGAGTACCGTATGATCTTACACCGTCAGGGCATATCATCACAGCACGAGATTCAATTAGAAAGATTGCTTTTATTAAAGAATTCGAGAATGAGCTTGCGAACAGACTGTTTGTGTACGATATAGATTTTTATCATGATGTTCAGCCAGGTGATAAGGTGTGGGTTCTTCTTGAAGAGACACGATATCCGGGCTCATCAGAGACGTCGTTTAACAGAATAATAGCAGCTAAGTACGATTTCAGCCTTGGCGGTATGACAGAAGCTTTGCCGTTCTTTCACCAGCCTGATTCATTAGCTCCAGGAGGTACTTCGGTTATTCTGGATCATTATCACCGTGATGGTGCCTCACTCAGAACGATGTTTCTGAAAATGCCTGTACCATTCGGCAGGATCAGTTCTGAGTATTCAAGCGCTCGGATGCATCCTGTTCTTGGATATACGAGAGCGCACAGGGGAATAGACTACGCAGCCCCGATGGGAACGGAGATATACGCCGTGGGAGATGGTGTGATCACTGTCCGTGGAGTTCTCGGCGGTTACGGTAACATGGTTCGTGTTCGTCATGCAAACGGGTACGAAACAGGATACGGACATATGAGCCGATTCGCGTCAGGTATGTCAATTGGATCCTATGTGAGGCAGGGTGACGTAATCGGCTACATTGGCAGCACAGGTCTTTCAACCGGTCCTCATATACATTTCGAGATGAAGAAAAACGGAGCATTCGTAAACCCCGCTACGGAGATTCTCCCACCGGCAGATCCTCTTGAGGGAGAAAACCTCGACACATTCATCAAGCAGCTGCCCATACTTGAGAATGCGTGGTCTCTCATGGCTGGAAATGGAATACCGTTACCTCAGCAGGAAGGTTCATCCAGCATCAACGCATCACCTTAATGAAAGATACAGATAAGAATCCGAACGAATGGCTCTTGGATGAGTTCTTCTGGGATTCGGTATTTTCTGAGATGCTTACGTCGCTGGCATCGAAGGACCTGACCATAGTCGGGGGACTGATCGCATCAGCGCAGTCTTTCGCTGCGGCAGCTGCTCACCGGCTGGCCGGTCCAACACTCCTGATAACTCCTTCAGTGGCTGACTCAATGAGTATGAGAGACGATCTGAAGTCAATACTGGGAAATGTGTTGTATTTCCCGGCGTATGAAACCCTTCCTTTTGAAGGAGAACCTGCACATCCAGGTGTGATATCTGACCGGGTGGAATGCATGGATGGATTACTCTCCGGGAATTCATCAACAGTTGTAGTTGCTCCAGCATCAGCTCTGGTTAAGCGAATTCCCCCTCCTGAGTACTTTTCCTGTTTCAGGCTTTACAGAGGTATGCGTCTATCAATCGAAAATATCGAGAACTGGCTCCTGTCCGCAGGCTATTTAAGAGAAGAGAGTGTATGGGAACAGGCAAGATGGGCTAGACGGGGCGGTATAATTGATGTCGGAACATATGGAATGGATAATCCGATCAGACTGGAGTTCTTCGGAGACGAACTGGAATCCATCCGCACTTTTGACCAGAGATCTCAGCGAAGCATAAGGAACCTCCAGGAATGCAGATTACTCCCCGCAAGGGAAGCATTCCTGTCACCGGAACACTGGAATCTGGCTATCGAAACAGTTCCTGACGAACATCCGTTGAGTGAGAAACTCTGGACTTCAAACGGATTTCCCGGAATTGAGCATTACCTTCCGGTATTCCTTGATCATCTATCCGGTATTCTGGATTACATACCTGATGGCGGAACTCTGGTTCTCTCAGATCCTGAATCCATCGTTGTTCATATGCGGGATTCTCTTGCTTTTCACAGGGATAATTTCATATCAGCGAAGCTTCCTTTTGAGTTTGAGAAACAGTTTTTCAGATGTGATGAAATCCTGGAGAATCTTGAGACCTTCAGTAGAATTCTCAGGCTTGAACCATTTCCCCGGTCTGAAGTTGATGTATACTATAAAACTCTCCCGCAGGAAAACTTCATAGGCCATAAGAATGAAATGATCCGTCAGTTCATGAAGTGGACTGCGGATGGATGCAGAATTGCAGTGCTTTGCGATTCTGAAGCGGAACAGGAAACCTTTGCCGAATTGCTTCCTGTTGACACTCCGGTTGACCTGAGTGTTCTATCGATATCCGAAGGCTTTCATATGCCGGAAGCGGGACTGGTAATCCTCGCTGAGAGGAGATTGCTTTCGGGAAGGCGAAGACCCGAAAGGATAAGAAAATTCAGGGGCGGAGAAGGTCTTACTGATTCAGGGGATATTTCTCCGGGAGAGCTGGTTGTACACAGACGGTACGGTATCGGCAGATTCACGGGTCTTGAACAGGTGGAGACATCCGGCGTGATTCTGGACTGTCTTGCAATCGAATATCGTGATGGAGACCGGCTTCTTGTTCCTATTAACGAAATAGGTTCAGTTCAGAAATTCATGGCCCCTGACAGGATTAATCCCCGGCTCGATAAGATCGGAGGAACGTCATGGACCAGAAGAGTCTCCGGCGCGAGGAAAAAAGCAAAGGAGATTGCAGGAAGACTGGCGATGCTGTATGCCCGCAGGAAAGCGATAAAAAGGGAGCCTTTCGCCCCGCCCGGACATCATGTTCAAGCTCTTGAGAGAAGTTTTCCATATGAGGAAACCCCTGACCAGAGGAAAACAATCGGGAAGATAATGGGTGATTTCGCGATCGATTGCCCGATGGACAGGCTTGTATGCGGTGATGTCGGCTACGGGAAAACTGAAGTTGCAATAAGAGCTGTATTTCGAACCGTTGATTCAGGATTCCAGGCAGCTATACTGGTCCCTACGACAGTTCTTGCCGAGCAGCACTATTTCACATTCAGAGACAGGCTGGCTGAATTTCCCGTGAGAGTTGAAATGCTCAGCAGATTTCGAACGAAGCAGGAGCAGAAACAAATTCTTGCTGATATCGCTGTGGGGGACATCGATATCATCATAGGAACGCATCGAATTCTTCAGAAGGATATACGTTTTCACAAGCTTGGATTACTGGTAACTGATGAAGAACATCGCTTTGGAGTGAAACAGAAGGAATATTTCAGAGAGTTGAAGGCCGGAGTCGATACTCTCTCCATGACTGCGACACCAATTCCGAGAACGCTCCACATGGCTCTGTCAGGTTTTCGAAAAATATCCATTATTGCCACACCTCCAAGAGACAGGTATCCGGTTCACACGGAGCTGGTTGGGTTCAACGCAAGGATAATTGCAAAAGCTGTCCTCCGTGAACTGGAGAGAGACGGCCAGGTGTTCTTCGTCCATAACAGGATTCAATCGATTGAGAGAGTAAGGGAAAAACTGGAATCCATTCTTCCGGAAGTTTCGATTATTATCGGGCATGGACAGATGAATCCGAGGGAACTTGAGGATGTTATGCATTCTTTCATGGAAGGCAGATACGACATCCTTCTCTGCACATCGATTATTGAATCAGGACTCGATCTTCCGCGGGTGAATACGATTTTTATTGATAATGCGCAGATGTTCGGTCTGGCTGAGCTTTACCAGCTGCGGGGAAGAGTTGGAAGAAGTCATCACCAGGCATACTGTTACCTGATTGTGCCGGAGAATCAAAAATTGAAACCGGAGGCCAGGAATCGCCTGGATGCTATCCGCCGTTATACAGAACTGGGGTCCGGCTGGAATATCGCGATGCGTGATCTTGAGATTCGAGGAGCCGGCGAGCTGCTTGGAGCATCTCAGCATGGTCAGATGATTTCGATTGGATACGCGCTCTTCGAGCGTCTGATAGAACAGGAGGTTAAACGGCTGAAAGGTCTGAATCTCGATTCAGATGTTACCATAAGAGTGGAGATACCTGATGATTCGTTCATACCTCCCGAATACATACCGGGTGTATCAGAGAGGGTGAAGATTTACAGAAGCGTCTGGAGAGTGGATTCTGAAGATAAGATAGATGAGTGGATCGAATATCTCACAGACAGATTTGGAAAACCGGAGCAGCCTGTGCTTAATTGTGCTGAAAGGGCACGTCTGAATTACCTCGCCGGGGGAGCAGGAGCGGAAGAAGTTGTTATCAGCGGTTCAAAAGCTTTTATTGTTTTCTCACCGGGAACAGAGGTTTCAAGATCCGCTCCTGACGGTTTCCGAACATCAGTTCGGGACCGCAAAGCTTCTTGCTTTGCTGGTTTCCGATTATCATCGAAAGTGGAGAAGACAGGACGTATTATAGTATCCATCGATTTTAAGGGGGTTTCTCACGACGAACAGATAAAAAGAACTGCTCATTTTTTAAGACTGTCTCGGAAAGAGGAAATTTCAGACAGTGTTGAATAATGAATCGTATCCCTTATATTCGCTTGATCATCATAGTATGCGGTTCGACAGGCAGGCAGGTTGGACAGCATATTGGACTGATCCCTCTGGAACTGAGGTTCTGTTGAGGAATAGAGAATGGCAGTGCAATATTGAAAATACAGATAGTATGATTTTGGTTTATCCCTGATGGATGAATTTCTGAAGAACCCAGTCGATTATTGAGAAACAATGAATGGAGTAGAATATGCGTTTTATCATGATCTTCACAATACTTCTTTTGCTTGCAGCAGTATCTTCAGCTGATGTTCTTGCAACCGTTAACGGCACATCTCTGTCGTGGGATGATATAGTGCAGATGATAGGCGGCGAGCAGAACGCGCAGTTCCTGGGAATAACATCTTTAGCTTCAGCTGATGAAGTCCTGCAATCCTGGGTAAGGGAAGAAATAATGGTGCTGGCTGCTGAAAGCAGCGATTTGGAATCCATTCCGGAAGTTGCCTTTGCTATCGAACAGGCCAGAAGGCAGATACTTCTTGAAGTTTATATGAGTGATATCGTATCCGGTCTGCAGCCATCACAGCTTGAAATAGAAAACTATGTTGATGAATGGCTTGATACTTACAAGAAAAGCATCCATGCCAGGCATATCATCGTACAGGATATCGATCTCGCGAATTCCCTGCTTGCCAGGATCAGAGCAGGTTCTGATTTTGCATCACTTGCGCAGGAATATTCAATTGGACCAAGCGGGGTTGACGGGGGAGATCTCGGCTGGATCACCAGAGCCCAGTCCGGATATATGTCCTTTGACGAAGCCGCATTCAGACTTCCCGAGGGTGGTATCAGCGATATAGTGGAGACCGGAGTTGGTTATCACATTATAAAAGCTGTGGAAACACAGCCTCTTTCACCGGAGCCCACCGTGAGTGAAATTACGGAGGTTGTCACGATGGAGCTTACTCAGAGCATGCAGGAGGAAGCTGTCATGGAACAGGTTGAGGGTCTGGAAACTCAGTATACAGTGGTAACGTATCCGGAAAGGCTGCTTCAGCATCTCGAATAGCAGAAAATACCTTGTCTGGTCGATATGGGCGCTGATCCCGATTGTGGTTGGGGCTACAATCGCGCTGGTGCTTGTAACCGAAAGAAGAACTGCTTCATATTCCATCATTGAGCCATCAATAATATCCTATCAGGAAGATAAAGAGGTAGTTGCAAGGGTAGACAGCTCCGTTCTTCTGTTGGAAGATATTGACCTTATCGGGATTGGTAATTCTTCAGTATGCGAATGGATAGAAGATGAACTGCTGTCAGAACTCGCCGAGGAGAACGGGCTTGAGAATGTCAGGCTGAGCAGGTTAATCCAGAGCAGAGCAAGGCAGCTTTATTTGAAAGATGAACTCCTTGCTTCTGTATATTCGCGGATTCCATTTCCAGACAGTACTGAAGTATTTGAATACATGAGAACTGACAGTCTGCTGTTTATGGTCGAAAGACAATATCACCAGATACTGGTTGCTGACAGGCGGCTTGCTGACTCAATCTACACCAGGCTTTCCCGGGGGGAGAATTTCCAGATAACTGCGGAGAGGCTTTCAATCGGTCAGAAAGCCGGTATTGGTGGAGATCTCGGATTTCTTACAGCCGGAGAACTCACAGCATACAACCTTCCTCGCGACCAGCTGACAACCAATGGTCTTAGCGACATCTTCGAGTCTCAGTATGGATGGCATATCTTTCTTGTTGGTGAGGAGAGACCGCTTACTGATACATTGAGAGTCATCTGGAGCCTTGCCGATCATCTATACAATCATAGACTCAGTACGGCCCGTGACAGTCTCCTGATTGAAGCGATGGAGAATAGAGTAGTATATATCGATTCGACACTGATCACTCGTGAATTGAGAGAAATAACTGTTCCGGGGGATTCAGTTGGAAGAGAGGTAGAATGACGGCACTGGTACTTGCGTTCCTTATTGCCGGTATGATTCCGGTAGAGAAGGTGGTTGCCGTTGTAGGTGACGAACCAATACTGCATTCCGAGGTTGTGGAATATATGTCTGAGTCAGGCATTCCGATGATGGAAAATTTGCGTGTGGACTTCCAGACAAGCGAATATCTTGATGCTCTTGAGCAGTTAGTTGATGAGCAGCTGCTGGTTCATGCTGCGATTGATGCCGGTTATTATCCAACGGATACTGAGATTCAGATTCTTGTAGATGAAGAAATGATTAATCTGTCCGATCAGTTTCCTGCCGGATCGGATATTGCCAGGGAGTATCGGGATTATCTTTCAGTAATACTTGGTAACCGCATGGCTGCCCAGACATTTTTGGGTTCCAGTGTTCAGGTGGCGCTTCGGGATATGCCGATCAATCCTGAAACGTATCTGATTTCCAATGCTGAACTGGTAGAGAACATAGTAATGCCGAAACATGTCGGCTGGATATATTTGCCAGTGCTTCCTTCAGGAGCTGATCTTGATCAGGCAGTTGATGAGATCATGCAGCTCAGAGATCAGATAATGAATGGCGAATCTTTTGAAGAACTTGCGGAACAGTGGTCAGATGACGGTTCTGCCGTTAATGGGGGAGCGCTGGGTGTATTCGGTCCGGGAGAGATGACTCCGGCTTTCGAAGATGCCGCTTTTTCCCTTGAACTCGGTGAGATCAGTCTTCCTGTTGTTACCCCTTTCGGTGTTCATATCATCCGCATTGACAATATTCATGAAAACGGTACGATTGAAGCAAGCCATATTCTTTTAATAGTATCTGTCGATCAGATGGACATTGATACTACAATGGTTGTAGCAAATGCTCTTTATGACAGTATTCTGTCGAACAGCGGGGTAACCTTTGAGCAGGCAGCAAGGTTGTACAGTCTTGACAGAACCAGTTCTGAAGCTGGCGGAGATCTTGGAACAGTACCCTTGAAACTATGGCTTCCCGTACTCGCGGAAACTGCACTTCTGCTTGAGGATGGATCGGTATCTGAACCGGTATTCCTGTCTGAAGCGGGAGCTGTTGTGTTGCTGAAGATCTATGACGATAGTGGAGAAATTGACTGGAGCACATATACGGATGAGGAACTGACAGGAATTGTACAGCAGGTAATTTACCATGATACATACAAAACTATTATTGATTCACTTAGAAAAGAAATTCCGGTTATTTACTATCTGAATACGGATGATGACAGTGCGAACTGATATTTTTCTCAAGCTTGCAGGTATCTTCAAAACGCGAACAGTTGCCGGTAAAGCATGCAAGGCTGGTTGTGTATTAATTGGCGGTAGTGTGGTGAAATCGTCACATGAGATAAGCAGGGGAGACATACTTGAAGTTGTGAAACCGGATGGTTCCATTCTTTCAATTGAAATTCTGGATATTCCATCAGGCAAGCAGGTTTCCAGGAAGGAAAGATCCCGCTACTTCAAAACAGTCGGACCGGAGCACTGATGCTGATTTCCTTTCAGAATGTAAGCAAATACTATAATGACTGGCCAGCCCTTGAAAACATTGAGCTGACAGTAGAACCCGGTGAATTTCTGGTTCTGTCCGGACCTAGCGGTGCTGGAAAAACAACGCTGTTTCGGCTTATCTGGATGGGTGATTATCCTACTTCGGGTGTGGTTGAAGTCAGCGGGTATAGATCTGACAGAATTCGAAAAGGGGATCTTTCATCTCTTAGACGTAAGCTTGGCATTGTATTTCAGGATTTCCGACTTCTTTCAGAGAGAACAGTATTCGACAATGTAGCGTTACCCCTTCAGGTTGTCGGAGCTTCTCCCAGGGCTGTCAGAAAGCGGGTCTTCTCGCTTCTTGCGGAGATGGAGCTTAATCATAGACGTCTATCTTATCCACATGAGTTATCCGGCGGGGAGCAGCAGAGGGTCGCTATAGCGAGAGCAATGGTTGCGCATCCGGTAATTCTCCTGGCTGATGAACCTACAGGTAATCTGGACCCTGATGTTTCAAAGCATGTAATTGAACTTCTGCTGGAGATCAACAGAACCGGAACCGCGGTCATTCTGGCGACACATGATCCGAGACAGATTCCAGCCGGTACAGCGAAGTATCTCTATCTGGACAGAGGACATCTTGCGAATCCCGTATCCTGGGATGGGTATAACCAGTTATGATGCATCTTATAAAAACCTCACTTCATGAAGGTCTGCTCAATATCAGGGAAAAACTTGGTTCATTTCTTGTTACAATACTGATGGTCAGCCTCTCATTCATGGTCTTTGATATTTTTCTTGTGGTTTCCTGGAATATTGGAACCGTTTTACGTGACGAACAGGAAAGTGTCGGAATAGAGCTATTTCTGATGGATGATGTCACTGAAGTAGAAGCGGTGAATCTGGCTGACCTGATATCTTTGATGGAAGGAGTGAGATCGGTCTATTACGTCTCCTCACTTGAAGCTGAGGCTGTATTCAGAGCAGATCTTCCTGAACAGGCGGATCTTCTGTTACTTCTCGGACCTCAATTTCACCTGCCATCGTCAATTCAGATTTCATTACATCCTGATTATAGAACTTCGGAAAAAGTGAGTGGACTTGCCCGTACTGTTTCAGGGATGGATGGGGTGAAAGATGCAGTCTATGGTCAGGAATATCTTCCCGGCTTGAGCAGGGCTGTGGATATGATGGGAAAACTTGTTGTACTTGCAGGGCTGGTCCTTGCGATAAGCCTGTCGCTGGTTGTAGCTAATACGGTAAGGCTGGCAGTAGCAAAAAGAGCGCTTACAGTTGAAATAATGAGTATAGTAGGAGCACCAGGATGGTTTGTAAGGATGCCTTTTCTTGGGGAGGGGCTCATAACTGGTATAGCCGGTTCAGCTGGAAGTCTTCTTCTTACAGGAATTATTTCCAGTATATTATCATCCAGTATACCACATGACTTTTTGCCCGGAAAATGGATCTTACTGGTTCTTCTCCTCGGTGCAGCCTCTGGTGCAGCGGGAAGCTGGATGGGTATGAGATCAGGTATTCCGAAACCACGTTCGTGACAGGGGGATAAATTGAAAAAATTGTTGATAGTTCTTGTAATTCTATCGGGTCTTACTTTTGCGCAGAGCGAATCAAGGCTTGACCCGGCACCGGCAGGACAGGGAATCCAGGAAGCTGCAACCACCGAGGCGGTAACCACATCAGAAGAAGCTCCTGCACCTGCAACATGCCTTGGTGGCGGCGGTATCATGAGTTTTTTACCAATGATAGCGATTATCGGGATATTTTACTTTCTCATGATCCGTCCACAGCAGAAACAGGCGAAAACGCTTCGCCAGATGCGTGAGGCTCTCGCAATGAACGAAAGAGTTATTACCGCAGGAGGGATTCACGGGATAATAACAAATATCAAGGGTGATATCATCACGGTGAAAATTGCTGATGGTGTCAAGATTGATGTTGACAGGAACTCTCTTCAGGTCGAAGGGCCCGAAGGCGGGTCCTGTGCAGTTACTAAATAGATTCAGATCTATTGAAGTTCAGTGACATGCGTATCCCGCATGTCACTGATACTAATCAATTGGATTGATATGTCCGCACAAAGAAAGCACTTTTGAATCATGTCATTCAGATCATTGGAATATTACGGCTCTGAGGTTCTCCGTAAGCAATCCAGGGAACTTGTCTTTTCAACAGAGCAGGATTTTATTGAGACTCTGATAAATGATATGAGTAGAATCCTGTATACGGAGAATGGTCTGGGTTTAGCAGCACCTCAATCCGGAGAGAACGTCAAGCTGTTCATACTCAACCCTGAAGAGCTTGATCTGAGCGGACATAGTGTCTTCATCAATCCGAGACTCGAGATTTCCGGTCCTTTCTTGAAGGATGAGGAAGGTTGCCTGAGTATCCCGGGGATATTTGAACTCGTGAGACGACCCTCTCATGTGAGTCTCACCGCCCTGGATCAGGCCGGGAGATCATTTTCACTTGAACTTGATGATTACGCCGCTCGTGCCGCCCAGCACGAATATGATCATCTCGAGGGTATACTCTTTATTGATAGACTCAGTCCCATCAAAAAACGGCTAATCAGGAGGCGGCTTTCTGAGATAAAAGAGGAATACAGGAGCGGAAAAAGGATTCTCTGATGAGAGTCATTTTTCTTGGAACTTCATCGTTTGCGCTGCCCCCGCTGAAATCGCTTATGGAATCCGTTCATGAATTGGTACTTGTTATAACCAGGCCACCAAGAGAAGCTGGAAGAGGAAGAAAACCAAGAAATCCTCCAGTAGCGGATTATGCTGCAGCGAATGAACTTGAGCTGCTTCAACCAGAGAAGTTGAACAAAGATATTATCAGCTATCTGCATTCTCTGAAGCCTGATATAATGGTTTCAGCAGCGTATGGCGCCTGGCTTCCGAAGAAACTTCTTGAAACAGCACCATTTGGAGTGGTCAACATTCACCCTTCACTGCTGCCGGCATACAGAGGAGCTGCCCCTGTCGCAAGAGCGATAATTGATGGAGCGGAAGATTCCGGAGTCTCATTCATGTTGACCGACAGCGGATGGGATACAGGACCATTGCTTGAGAGTTTCAAAGAGAGAATCATGCCGGATGATACAACAGGTATGCTTGAGGAAAGGCTTTCACATATTGCTGCCGCTCATTTGCAGACTGTTCTTGAGCGATATGCTGAAGGTTTGATTATTCCCGAACCTCAAAAAGGTGAAACAGTTTACGCAGAAAAAATAACATCAGAGGAAACATGGCTGGACTGGAACATGTCTGCTGAATTCCTTGAACGACAGGTAAGGGCTTTTCAGCCTTTTCCAGGAGCCAGAACCGAATACTGCGGAAATATGCTCAAGATAATCAAAGTATCACCAGTTTCGATGGAATCGGTACCAGGGGTAATTACAATCGAGAATAATACACTTTCTATCGGTTGTGGCGAAGGAAGTCTTAAAATACTGACTTTACAGCCGGCATCGAAACGAATCATGGCAGCGGCGGATTTCCTCAGGGGAACCTCAATGAGAACAGGTGATAAACTTGGATGCAAGAAGTAAGATAAATACTCTGTTTCAGGGTGGTTTGCTTCTTTTCTCAATCGCTCCGTCCGCGATTGTGTTTCTGGTTTCGCTTGTCGCCGGAACGGGTCTCCTCTGGTCTCTTGTCTCAGCCATGATTATCCTGCTCGCTGTTCAGGTCACCGGTCTGTTATATGGAAGAGGAGTAATCAGACATCCTTTCATACTGAGGATTTCATTCTGGACACTGAAGATGATGCAGCCTGTTCTTTCAATGGATATTCATACTCCTGAGAAAATGGTAATTACTATGAATAACCGAAAAGCCATCTCTGACTGCTCAAGGAAATTCCGGGGAGAAGAAACTCTTATTCTCGTTCCTCACTGCCTTCAGAATCATGAGTGTTCTCACAGGCTTACATTCAATCCTGAATCCTGCGAGAGATGCGGCAGGTGTCCAATTGGAGATCTGCTTGAGATCAGGAGCAGATTCAATACCCATTTTGCCATTGCTTCAGGGGGTACTTCCGCAAGAAGGATTGTAGAGAGGATAGAACCTTCACTCATTGTCGCTGTTGCCTGTCCTGTAGATCTATCTCTCGGGATCCTTGATGTTCACCCGGTTACAACAGTAGGGGTTCTCAACGAATGGCGTCACGGGCCATGCTTCGATACATGGGTCAACTCTGCGGAACTGGAAGCTGCTCTGGAGATGTTTCTTCAGTAATAGATCGTTCTACGTAAGCAAACCCTCGAGTTCTGTCAGAATGCTGTCCATCTTCAGAAGTGCTGAATTCACCGGTACAGGTGTGGAGAGATCAACACCTGTGCCTTTGAGGAGCTCCAGAGGTGCTTTAGATGAGCCGCCTTTAAGGAAATCAATGAAGTTTTCCACCGCTCCTTTCTCACCCGCGATTATCCTTGATGAGATGTCTACAGAGGAAGCCAGACCGGTTGCGTATTTGTATACGTAGAAATTGTAATAGAAGTGTGGAATTCTGGACCATTCATGCGCAATCACGGAATCGGTATCATCGAAGGCGAAACTGTTTCCGTGGTAGAGTTTTACAAGCTTGAGGTATGATTCGTTCAATAAGTCCGGTGTGAGGGATCCTCCGGCTTCAACATGTTCATGTATGTATTTCTCAAATTCAGCGAACATTGTCTGTCTTACCAGAGTTGATTTGAATTTGCTCAGAAGATGATCAAAAAGATAAGCTTTTTCATCTCTGTCTTCCGTTCTTTTCAACAGGAGATCTACGAGAAGCATCTCGTTTGTTGTGGAAGCAACTTCAGCCAGAAGTATTTTGTATGAAGACATATGATACGGCTGAGCGTTCTTTGAAAGAAGGCTGTGCATGGAATGCCCTGCTTCATGAGCAAGTGTGAAGACACTGCGAAGCGTTCCATTGAAATTGTGCAGGATATATGGATAGGAATCATAACAGCCACCCGAATACGCTCCCGATCTCTTCCCTCTGTTCTCGTATTTGTCAGCCCATCTATCCTCGAAACCCCTTTTCAGCGTGTTTACATAATAACTGCCAAGTGGAGCCACAGCTTCAAGAGTGAGGTCTACAGCTTCATCCCAGGTGTATTCTCCTTTGGATTCAGGTACGATCGGAACCTGCACATCGTACAGATGCATCGAATCGAATCCAAGCACTTTCTTGCGCAGATCAAGATAGCGGTAGAGCGTTGGGAAATTATTGTGAACAGAGTCGATAAGGGAATCGTATACTTCTGTACTTACCTTGTCATTGAAAAGGGAGGAAACCAGTGCTGAACTGTGCTTCTGTACTTTGGCGTAAAAGATATTTGTACGCACCTGGCCTTCAAGCAGAGCAGCCTGTGTTGCTACGTTACCAGAGATCTCGTTGTAAAATCCTTCGAAAGCATCCTTTCTTACTCTTCTGTCTTTATTCTGAAGGAATGCACTGAAGTTGCCGTTTGTCAGTTTAACAGGATGCCCTTTTTCATTAACGATTTCAGGAAGTCTTGCCGGTATATCTACATTGTTCATTTTACCGAATACAGTGCTGAATCCTCTTGTTATCTCGCCTGACATTGCCAGGAGTTTCTCTTCCTTATCAGAAAGAGTGTGCGGACGATATCTGAGGATGTTTTCCAGCCAGATTCTGTATGGTGCCAGTTCAGGAGTTACAAGCCAGGATTCAATGGCTTCCTGAGATATTGAAAGCAGTTCGGGAGTGAAAAATGAATGAGCGGTTCTAACCAAAACTGCTCTGCTTGAGATTTTTGCCGCAAGACCGCTGTAGTGAGAGTTGCTCAGATCCTCATCCCTCTTCATTTCAGTGTACGTTGATAGTTTGGAAATCAGCCTGTTCTGCGAGAGTATCTCTTCAACTGCCGATTTAAGAATTCCCGGCGATTCGTTCAGTCTTCCAGTCCACTGTCTGAAGCTGTCAGCAAATGCGTCTGTCAGGCTGAAGTCCTTTTCCCATTCTTCATCTGATGCATAAATGGCTTCTACAGCCCATCTATCTTCAAGCGGAACTTCATTTCTGTTTCTGAGCTCTTTTGACATTATCTATCATTCCTTCCAGAATTCATTCTCTATATCTCTGGATCCTGTACCATTCCTGATTCTACCTTTCAAAGGCACATATGGAGAAGCTGCTTCAATAGAAACACTAATATACTTGAAGGCTCCGTCTTATCAAGATTTCCAGCTGTGTATTGCTGTTCGAACATCATGGAAGCATATATTAACTTACAAACGGAGGTTGTTAATGAAGATGCTTTTCTGTCTTGTTCTCATTCTGGCGCTTTTTTCAAACGCCTGTACTGATAACTCAGGTGAATCAGATGAAAGCGCTCTTGAAAATGAGCGGATAATCACTACGATTACGTCTCCAGGGGATGAAATCAGCGGTCTGGCATGGGGTGCCGGTTTACTTTGGGCGGTTGATGCTTCATCTAATATGGTTTTCAGTATCAATGCATCAACAGGTGATACAGTTGACTCATTTCCGATAAGTCATGCAAGGAATTTCAGAGCCACAGGTCTGGCTTTCAGCGAGGAACATGCTGTTCTCATTGTGGGATTCTGGGACTATGGCACAAATGGTTACGTTTATCAGTACACTCCGGATGGACTTAATAAGGGTTCGACAAGAATGTGTGGTGGTTGAGGGAATCCTGTCTCGTCGGTGACGGGACTTGCAGCTCATATGGACTATCTTTACCTTTCATCACGAGCACAGGATAGAACATACAGATACTCACTGCCGGGCATGCACGGGCGGAACGCTTCAACCAGATTCGGGAATGACAGCAGAACAAGAGATATAGCCCGGGATTCGGAAGGGCTGATATGGGTAGCAACCGACGATTCGGAACTCCCTCTTCGCTGCTACAATTCCTCGGGAAGGATGGTCTCCAGTATAAGCGGAACTATAATATCTTCAGCTACCGGAATTACTTTTGATACTGAAGGGAACCTCTGGGTCAGTAATAACGAGGAGGGTATCATCTGCTGTGTTGATCCTTCATTGTAGCCGTTGCGGCTGGTGATATATGCGGGTTGATTTATAATTCCTGAATCAGTGAATTTCATTTCAATAATGTGAACAGCGGGGTGAAGAGAAATGCGTGATTGTATATACGGCCTTGATGTGAAAGTTCCGCTTCTGGACGGAAGCATGGTTCGTTACGTGAATCTTGATAATGCAGCCAGTACACCCCCGCTTGTGAAGGTTGTGGACGCTATCGCGAAGCTTGCACCATTATACTCCAGTGTTCATCGGGGAACCGGATTCAAATCAAGGCTTTGCACTGACGCATACGATCGCGCCCATGAGATAATCGCGGAATTCGTTGGAGTGGATACTGAATTGAATACAGTTATTTTTGTGAAGAATGCCACAGAAGCCATCAACAAGCTTTCACACAGGATAAACATACCGGAGGATTCAATAGTAATATCAACATGCATGGAACATCACTCGAATGATCTGCCCTGGCGTGATCACTTCAGGACACTTCATGTCAGAGTAACTGATGACGGGCGCCTTGACGAAGAACATTTTGATATGCTGTTAAAGGAGAACGCCGGAAAAACCGCTCTTGTGACAGTAACGGGTGCGTCAAACGTAACAGGCTATATACAACCTATTTACCAATATGCCAGAAAAGCGCATGAAGCTGGAGCGAGAATAATGGTAGATGCCGCACAGCTTGCTCCGCACAGGCGGATAAATATGAAACCTGATAATGATCCGGAACATCTGGATTTTCTGGTAATTGCAGGTCACAAAATGTATGCCCCCTACGGAACAGGGGCTCTTATAGGCCCCAGTCAGGAGTTTCTTAACAGTGGTCCGGACTACAGCGGTGGTGGAACAGTTGATGTTGTTACAGGTGATTTTGTCAAATGGGCGGGAATGCCGGAAAGAGATGAGGCAGGCAGCCCGAATATAATGGGAGCGATTGCTATGGCTGTCGCCGCGAAAACCCTGATGGATAAAGGCCTGGATACAATCGCAGAGCATGAGAGAGTGCTTACCGCATACGCTCTTGAAAAGCTTGGCGATATGCCGGGTGTGCATGTGTACGGAGAAACCGACCCCGCAAAAGCACATGAAAAAGTGGGCGTGATACCATTCAATCTGGAGGACACCGATCATGCTCTCGTTGCCGCAATAGCCGGCTATGAAGCTGGAGTAGGCGTAAGGAACGGCTGTTTCTGTGCTCATCCATATGTGGTGAAGCTGAGAAATCTTCCTGAGGATGATCTTGCCTATAGAAGAAAGCACTGTCTTGCCGGTGACAAAAGGCTTATGCCCGGAATGGTCAGAATGAGTTTCGGATGCTACAGTAACACGGAGGATGTTGATCGTCTCATTGAAGCGCTTAACATGATTCAGAACGGCGATTATTCCGGTGATTACTATCAGATTCCGAGAACAGGCGAATTTGTACCGAAGAATTTTGCTGATGATTACACGCCCTTCTGGGATTTCTACGGGAATGAAATGTAAAGGAGAAAGAATGTCACTATGGAAAATGATTGCAACGCTCGTTTTGATTATGTCTTTGCTGATGATCGTCAGTTCGTGCGGCGAGGCTGAAACCGAACAGCCGGCAGAGGCTCAGGATGTTGATGCAGCAGTTTCGCAGCCGAATGCGAATCAGGAGGATTTCATACTTGCTGACAGCGCGTCAGAAGCGCTTGAATCCTGTTCTTACACTTTCAAAGTGTACGGTACAGGCGCATTTGCTGAAGCCCCCATGCTGGTTGGCAATATTTCAGGAAAATCTTATGGAGAAGAAGAAATGCTCCTGTTTGCTGAAATCGGCCAGGACACTACGCCTGACATTGAAGATGACATAGAACTTTCTCTTACGCTCGCATCCGGAACCGATTCAGTGTATTTCTATGATGAGTTGGACGGTGTCTTCCGGAAGGGTTCTCTGGAAGAGGGCGGGGAAGATCTGCTTCGACATGCAAGTTATGCCATAATGTACGAGTACTTTCTCAGCGATCCATTCGCCGATGAAATTGCGGCACAATCAATCGTATTCGAAGGTACAGATTCTGTTGGATCTGAAGCCTGTAATACGTATCTTGTTACATATGCTGGCGGACAGCAGGCAAAATGGTCTCTGGGCATTGCTGACAATTTACCCAGACGTGTTGAGCGGATGACAACCGGTCAGGATGGAAACCCGGCTTCAATTGTTCTCGAAGTTTATAACCTTGTAACTTCTCTTGATCTTCCTGATTCCATGTTTGTTCTTGTTCCGCCTGCAGAACTTGAAGTAGAGAATTACAGCGCTTTCCTGCTGACCGGAGCACCAGCCCCTGAATGGAACCTCTATGACAGCGATGGCAATATGGTTTCGCTTGAAGAGTTAAGAGGGAATGTTGTAGTTATTGATTTCTGGGCAACCTGGTGCAGACCATGCATAGTTGTAATGCCGGAGATTCAGTCCCTTCATGAGAAATATGCGGATCAGCCTGTAAAGATTTATGGAATTAATGTGTGGGAATCCGGTGATCCTGCTGCTTTCATGCAGGAGAACGCATTTACATACGGTCTTCTTCTCGAAGGTGATGCTGTCGCTGAGGAATACAAAGTATCTGGAATTCCGACGCTCTATGTTATCGATCAGGAAGGGTATATCGCTTTCGCTCAAGTGGGATCCAGCTCTGACCTCGGCTTAAAACTAACCGAAGTTATAGACGGCCTGCTGGCGGTTGAATAAGAAAAAGGGGCTTCTGCTCCTTCTTCTAAATGAAATCACATTGTTAATGGTGCAATAATGGATATACGAACTGCAGCATTCGATGATATCGAAGCGATTGTCGATATTTATAATCAGGCCATTGCCGCGGGTCAGAAGACAGCGGACCTTACGCCTGTTTCTATCAAGGATCGCAAGAAATGGTTTGAAGACCATACCCCTGACAGATATCCTATCCTGGTAGCGGAAAACGGTAATCAGATCGTCGGATACCTGACCATCAGTCCATATCGTCCAGGACGTATGGCACTTCGTTATACGGCTGAGGTGAGCTACTACGTCCACTTCGAACATCATAGACAGGGGATAGCTTCGAAGCTTCTGCAGCACGCCATTGGCATGTGCCCATTACTCCGGATAAAGACTTTATTCGCAATACTTCTTGACAGTAATCAGGGCAGCATCAAG
>JAIOQY010000143.1 GCA_021108435.1 Candidatus Aegiribacteria sp. | reverse complement strand
AACAATGATTGAACAGCAGCTGTTAATTTCTCCTTCTGGTTTAACAGCTTGAGAATACAGTACAGAATACTGGGGGTCAAGGCGGTTATCTTGACATAATATGGTAAACAAATGCATACTAACACTGCAAAAACCAGTGTTGAACAGCTGCTGTTAAAGTAAGGAGCGAGTTTAAATGCAAGGTCAACTGAAGGAGTACGAGAAATATCTAAAAGAACTGAATCCTATGAATTAGACACACTTACCATACATATTCTGGTGGGTTAAACACTATATGTTCCAGAAGCGATCGTATGATGCTGAATATTCTCAGATACTTGAAGAATATCATGTTGACCGATTTAATAGAATATGAACATGCGGGATATCACTGATGGCTCCTGTTATCGTCCTGTTTTCCTTTACCATTACTCAACTATTTCTTATCATCAGAAAAGACATTTATGAAAAGAGGATGAATGAAATACTTGATACCATTTCTAATGCTGCTGGTCATTACATTTACTTCACTGGCAGATATGGGATATTTCGGTTCAATCGCCCAGAATCCTGTTCCAGCTGACACGTTCCAGGTACACCCGTTCATAGAACTTACGTGTGAAGATGTGGTAATTGAAGTATATCCTGGCGGCTACGCTGAGATAACAGCCGATTTTCTTTTCACCAATACAGGGCATGCGGATACAGTAATAATGTACTTTCCGATAAGCGTCATGGTTCCTACTATCAGTGTTCTCTGGTCACTGGAAGATATATCGGATCCGGTAACTAATCCTTCCGTCAGCGTGAACGGTATTCCGGTTGATGTTCATCCGCTTCTTTCATCAGCATGGTCTACCCTGGGTTTGCGCCGTTTAAGCTGGGAGGATATCCTGGATACTGTTGATCCGCTTTCAGACATCGAACCTGATGCCCGTGAGGTATTCTTCTACATGATTGACCCGGAGTTATGGGATTCACTCGATGTGATGAATTCTGTACTTGCTGATTCAATAAGTGACGAAGATCGTATAATCCTCAGCGCTTTCAGCAGTCATGCCTGCTGGACTGTTCCTTTCAATGAAGGCGAGCAGGTTCTGGTTGAATACAGTATGAAATATTTTCTGAGCCATGACTTCACTGAATGTTCCTATGATCTCACTTATCCGCTCTATACCGGAGCATCCTGGTCCGGTCCCATCGGGAATGGACGGATTACTGTCATTCCCCGTGGAGACTTGGGGATCAAGCACTTTCTAAGCTGGAGCTCGACTTCCATGCCCGAAGCAATATCACTGGAAGATTATTCATTCGTACCGCTGCCCGAAATTGTTAACGCTCCGGCGTTCGAATTAACACATCTTTCGGACATTCAGGATCTGGAGATAGAAGATGCTCTGGTCTGGTTATTCCATGATTTTGAGCCGGTGGTTTCAAGGGGCGGTTGGATGTACTATTTCGAAAGCTCAACTGATCAGGATGCCATATATCACGCTGAAATGTATGAAGACGGTTCTGCCAGATGGCCATCATGCCTGAGAGTGATAGTTAATAATGGCGGGTTGAAATATCTGTAATACTTATCCTTATCAGCACCAGGCGTATTGAGTATGATGAAAGTCCAGGTCGAGATTCTGAAGAAGCGTAATACCGATATGAGCTTGAATGTTGAGAATATTATGACAGGAGGGTGCAATAGTGGAATATTTCATTGATGAGAAAGGGAAGTACGTCTTCAAAGGAAGTACATCTGGTGTGCTCCGGCGCATATTCACAGTTGTCATCATAGCCACTGTCGTAATGATGGTGGGAGTATCTCTAACGCTTTACTTCAGTATGGAGAAGCAGTCGTTTTCATCCATTAATCCAGTCATACCGTTCATTCCATTAATGATGTTCCCTTTTACTCTCATTGTACTGTTTGCTGTAAGGAAGCGGATTGGAAACGCGGGAACTGTAAAGGTTGATTACATGAAGAATACCGTATCCTTCAGTCAGCGGATATACAACAGCTACCGGGCTATTACTATAGGGTCTGAACAGATAACCAGGGTCATGATTTCAAGAAAGGAGTGCGCTTCCTATGGCTACTCCAACTCTGTCATATGGACAGTGAGTATAATGACGGACCAGGGACAGTTCGATCTGATGGCTGATCGCAGCGAAGTGAAAGCAAGAGGATTCGTGGATGAGTTTTCCTCACTTGTTTCCAGATCCGTAGACGACCTTACCAGAGGTACGTAATCCTGTAAAATAGCGATTGATCTTCTGTTAGAATCCCGGTGCGATATTCTTGACTGTTGAGGAATAACAATATATTATTTTGGTGATTGAACGCAGTAATTTCTATGCTGAAAAAATCAGTTATTGACATAGTCTTTCACATATTATTAGATATTCGAATATTCGAATATTAGAATTTAAATTTTCTTTAGCTTGAGCTATCTCTGACAGAGTTGATCAGGCAGCAAACTATCACTACTTCTGTTAATCAGGAGTTACAGAATATTGTGTGTGTTTGTAAATTTCCAGGCAAACAGGTACGGGGGAGAATGAAAGAAAAGGCAGGGGCAGAGTTCGTTCCTTCAATAGTGGGTTTTCTTTGCAACTGGTGTACATACGCAGCTGCAGACCTTGCCGGTTCGTCAAAACTCGCGCTTCCCCCTTCGTTCACGGTTATAAGAGTAATGTGTTCCAGCAGGATCGACCATAACCTTCTCCTTTCAACTTATTTCAAGGGGGCTGATGGTATTCTCGTTGCAGGGTGTCATCCTGGTGACTGCCACTACGGCGAGGGTAATTATTACGCCAGGCGAAGGTTTGCTCTGCTGAAAAAGGTTATGGAAACCCTCAATCTCAATCCGGACAGGCTGCAGCTCTCCTGGGTATCTGCAGCAGAGGGGAAACGCTATGCAGAGGTTGTGGGCGAATTCACGGAGAAGATAAAGGAACTCGGACCAAATCCTATTAAAAACAGTACTCGTTTTTGACAGAGAGTAGATAACATGTCTCAAACAGGGAATGTTCTTGTTATTGGTGCCGGAATCGCCGGGATGAAGGCGAGTCTTATGCTCGCCGGAGCTTCCAATAAGGTTTACCTTGTGGAAAAGCTACCAATCATCGGCGGTATGGTTATCAAGAACGAGGAAAGTTTTCCCAATCTCGAGTGCTCCACCTGCATGGTGGCTCCAATACAGCAGGATATATTGCAGAATCCGAACATTGAAACCCTTACATACAGCAATGTGGAAAAGATCGAGGGCAATGCGGGGGATTTCAGCGTCGTTATCAGGAAACGAGCCAGATACGTCAGTCTGACCGACTGTATCGGATGCGGGATGTGTTATGAACCCTGTCCTGTATCCCTGAAGAACGAATGGGAAGAAAACCTGATTGACAGGAAAGCCATTTATGTTCCCTGTTCCGGATCGCTTCCGAATGTTCCTGTAATTGATTCCGAACACTGTCTGAAGCTTAATGGCAAGGAGGAGTGCAACCTTTGCGTGGAGTCCTGCGCATTTGAGGCGATTAACCTTGATGACAGCGATGAAGTTATTGAAATAAAGGTCGGAGCTGTAATACTGGCAACCGGATCAGCAACTTTTGATCTTTCATCTTTGCCGAACCTTGGATACGGCGCTCTACCCGGAGTATATGCTCCGATGGAGTTCGAGAGACTGTTCGCGTCAAACGGTCCTACCCTTGGCGAGATAACCCTTCGCGGATCAGAGAAGGTTCCGGAAAGCATAGCTGTGATTCATTGTGCCGGACGGAGGGAGCAGAAGTACTGTTCTTCTGTCTGCTGCATGTACTCATTCAAATTCGCGAGATTCCTGAAGCATAAAATACCATCAGCCAGTGTTTTCAATATCTATTCGGATGTCTGTGTCCCTGGAAAGAGTTACCAGAGTTTTTATAAAAGTGTTCAAGGGGTAGATACCGAGATGCTCTACACATCGTCTATCGATGACGTTTTGGTTTCAGAGAACGGATCGGGACTGAAAGTAGCCTATTCGGATGCAGCAGGGTCCAAGGAAGAATTGAACGTTGATATGGTAATACTTGCAGCTGCTCTTGTTCCCGACCCTTTTGCCATTGAACTCGCGAAGGTCGCCGGAGTGAATCTTGATTCCCGGGGATTTATCGAGACAGTGTTGGACGGAAGCGGATCAATGGAGACCTCAAGAAAAGGGATATTCGTTGCCGGTACTGCGGAAGGCCCGAAGGACATTCAGAATTCGGTCATTCAGGCAGAATCCGCAGCAGGGCAGGTCATGGGTATTGTAACATCCGAGGCTTCCAGCTGATGAAAGAATATGAAATGCAGGAAACGGGACAGGATAAACAGATGAGGGCAAAGGTCGGGGTTTACGTTTGTGAATGCGGGCCTAACATTGCGGGGAAGGTCGATCTTGATAAAATCCTCGCTGATCTGTCTCAGCTCGACGATTATCAGGACGTTGAGCTGGTCGTTAAGAAGTACGGATTTCTCTGCTCCGGGCCTGGAAAGGAATTCCTCGAGGAGGAAATAAAAAGCAATGGCTTCACCCATCTGGTTATAGGTGCCTGCTCACCGCGCGATCATGATTCGACTTTCATGGGTGTATGCGAAAAAACTGATCTCAATCCTTATCTGTACAAAATCATCAATATCAGGGAGCACTGCACCTGGGTGATAGATGATAAAGAAAAAGCTACTGAAAAGGCATTCAGTTATATCCGCGGAGGAATCGCCAGGGTTCTTCGTCAATCAGAACTGTTCGAGAAACCGCTGGATATCAACCCTGATGTACTCGTTATAGGGGGCGGAATATCAGGTATGGAAGCAGCTCTTTCGCTTTCAGGCGAGGATAGACGGGTATTCCTGGTTGAGAAGACAGAAAGACTCGGAGGTGTGTCTCTTGATCTTTCAGGATTGCTTCCAGGGCAGGGTGATGTACTCAGCGGGAAAATAGAATCGATTATGGAAGACAGGAATATCAGACTCTTTCTGAATACCAGGGTCGAGAACGTTATCGGTTTTCTGGGCAATTTTGAGATAGAGCTATTATCAACAGAAAATGCTGAAACAACGGAGATAATGGCAGGCGCGATAGTAGTGGCGACAGGCAGCAAACTTTTCGAACCGGGGAGCAGCGATCACTGCAGTTATTCAGAATCGGATGAAGTATATACCTCACTTTCGGTAGAGAAAATGTTCAGCGGAGAAGGCGAAGCTAAGCTTCGGTCAGGTAAGCAGCCCTCTTCGGTAGCCCTGATTCACTGTGTTGGAAGAGAAGAGAAGAATTACTGTTCCGGAATATGCTGCAGTTACATGATGAAACTGGCAGGATATTTTAAAAATCAGTCCACTGATATTCAGGTATCGGAGTTCTACAGAGATATCTGCCTTACAAAAAAAGATGATCAGGAACGATACGCTGAGGCCTGCGCAGCCGGTGTTGCATTCATCCGCATAAAAGATATCAGTATAAAAGGTACCGATGTCAGTTTCGAAAAGATGAACGGCGAAAAAGGCGAGCAATCCTTCGATATGGTAGTCCTTGCCCCTGCACTCGAGCCATCAGCAGATACAGAAGCGCTGTCGGATCTTCTGACTGTTCCTCTGGATGAGTCCGGCTTTTTCCAGGAAGCTCACAATATGACGAATCCGATCGGGACATCCACAGACGGTGTTTTCATCGTGGGAACGGCTCATGGTCCTAAGGGAGTCTCTGATTCGATGCAGTTTGCCAGAGCATCCGCAGGACAGATACTCACAAGGTTGATCCCCGGCGAGAAGCTTATTCCGGAGGTTAAAGTAACAGAAATTCTTGAAGCCTACTGCACAGGCTGCGGCAACTGCCTTGATGTATGTGTTTACGGAGCGATATACTCCGATGATTCAAGAGGGATATCGGTTGTGAATGAGGCTGTATGCAGAGGCTGTGGAAACTGCTTCGGAAGTTGTCCGTCAGGAGCTCTCAGAACAAAACACTTTACTAATACTCAGCTTTATCGTGAAGTTGATGAGGCGCTAAGATGACCAGGGAAAGGAAGAACAGATGACCGATTCTGAGCGAAAGGGAGCGGTTCTGCCGGCTGAAAAAGAGCCTGGTGACGCTGTTCTGGACTTTCTCAGACTTGCCATTACAAAGAAATTGGCGGACGCTGTTATTCTTCCGATGAAAGTACCGTCCGGTGACTCTTACGCATGGATACTGATGAATGACATTTCTATGCTTGACGATGCCGTTCCGATAGCTCCCACCATGCCTGTACAGGGGGCGAAAGCTCTCAGGAGCCTTACCCGCAAAGGTCCTGGAAATCTCACTGTTATTGCTGTTATGAGACCCTGCGAGATAAGAGCAGCCATAGAACTCTCCAAACTGAGCCAGGTTCATTCTGATAATCTCATCCTGGCTACTTATGATTGCCCCGGAGCGGTGCAGCTTCAGAAATATGTTGATGATCCCGAGGGCAGCGAGAAACGTTTTACCGAAATACTGCAGAAGGGTAAACCCGATAATTCCGCCAAACCTGTCTGCCACATATGTGAAGATTTCTCCCTGTTTGATTCAGACATACACTTCGGTTATCTGGGACTATCTGAAAAGGAAATGCTTGTTATTGCAGGAAGCGATAAGGGATCGAAACTTCTTGAAGAACTTGATCTAACTCCCGCTAAAGATCTTTCAGCCTGGGAAAAAGGTATTGGTCAACTGAAGGCGGACAGGATAAAAGCAAGGAAAAGTGCTTTTGAGGAAACAGAAGCACAGCTGCGTGGTTTTGACGGGCTATTATCAGTATTCGCCAATTGTATCGGATGCCACAACTGTCAGAGTGCCTGCCCGATATGCTATTGCAGATTATGCTATTTCGATTCGGAAACAGCGGAACAGAATCCGGACGCGCTCATAACCGCTGCAGAAAAGCGGGGCGGTATTTCTCTTCCGGTGGACAGGATCATGTTCCATACGGGAAGGATGGCTCATATGAGTCTTTCCTGCGTTTCCTGCGGACAGTGTTCCGATGCCTGCCCTGTCTCCATACCGGTGGCAGGTGTATTCAGTTATGTAGCAGATCAGACGCAGAGAACATTCGAGTATTCAGCCGGACGGAACGACGGAGATCCCCTCCCTCTCAGACAGTTCAGAAAAACGGAATTACCAGGAGTACACGAACTTGTGAAAGATGCTGATGCGGAGGTTTCATCTCATGAGTAGCATAGCCATTGACACAAGCGCTTCCAGAAAAGTAAAAGACCTTCTTAAATTTCTTCTCGAGAGCGGAAAAATCAATGCCGCTGTAACAATGAGGAGAATTCCTGAGAATAACTCCTATGATCTTGCGTTGATTACGGACGTGACTGATCTTGACGAGGCTGTCCCCGTTATACCTGTCATGACAGTCAACGCCGGGCAGGTGCTTTCTTTCATATCAACTTCAGGGAAAAAAATAGCGGTTGTTCTGAAGCCGTGCGAACTCAGGGCCTTTGTGGAGCTGGTAAAACGGGAACAGGGATCATTCGAGAATCTGCTGACGATTTCCCATACCTGCGGGGGTGTTTTCCCTCTCGAACTGGTGGAAAAAGGACAGATCGAGGAATTACTGCCAAAATACGAAAAAACTGTATCGAAGGGCGAAGTACCTGCGAATACGAGGGATACATGCAGAGCATGCGAACATTTCATTCCGATGAATGCGGACATAACTGTATCGGTAGCGGGTGAATGTGAATCTGGAAAAGGATGCGTAATGTACCTCAATACGGATAAAGCCGAGGAGTTTACAGAAGGATTTGCGGGCGAGCGAAGTGAACAGAAATTCGATCCGTCTGTGCTGCAAAGATCGCTTGATGACCGCCTGGCAGAAAAAGAAAAACTTTTTTCATCTATAACAAAGGATGGCCCGGGTCTGGATGGTTTACTGGATTTGTTTGGGAGATGTGTCGGATGTCACGGATGCAACAGCGTTTGTCCGATATGTTACTGTCTTCTCTGCGATTTTGAATCAGCCAATTTCGATTACAATCTGCCTTATTTTGAAGAGCACCTTTCGCGCAGGGGCGCATTACGTCTGCCTCCTGACACGATCTTCTTCCATCTCGGCAGATTGACACATATGAGCTTCTCCTGCGTCGGATGCGGAATGTGTTCGGATGTATGTCCTGTCGGTATCCCGGTCGCGGCGGTATTCAAGAAAACAGGGGAGAAGACAGCGGCGATCTTCGATTACGTTCCTGGAAGAGATGTTGAAGAATCGATCCCTGTCATGGTTTACAAAGAGGAGGAATTATCAGATATCGGATAGTCTTGCATGCTGATAGAGTTATCCGGCTGTATGGGAGTTTGATATGAAGAAAGAATTCTCGCCAAGGATCACGAGCTTCCTGTGCAAGTGGTGTACGTATACAGGGGCGGATCTCGCGGGTACGGCCAGATTGCAGTACCCGACTTCGATAATTCCAATTCAGGTGATGTGTTCGAGCAGGGTTGATCCGGTATTTCTTATCAAAGCCTTTTTAAGCGGTTCAGACGGGGTTCTGATCGGGGGCTGCCATCCGGGAGACTGTCATTATGAAACCGGTAATTACCATGCAAGAAGAAGATTCGCGATTGTAAAAAGTGTATTTGAATCCCTCGGACTTGAATCACAGCGGCTGAAGCTCTCCTGGATATCCGCTTCGGAGGGACCTAAATTCGCCAGAGTTGCGAATGAATACACAGAGGAGATAATGAAACTCGGAGAGAACCCAACAAGGAAGAGCATATTTCTGTGAAGAACAAAAAGAACTCGGTTCTTGTTCTGGGCGCGGGGATTGCCGGAATACAGGCATCACTGGACCTTGCGGAAATGGGTGTTGAGGTCCACCTGGTCGAGGATACACCCACCATAGGCGGCAGAATGCCTCAGCTGGATAAGACATTCCCAACCAACGACTGCTCGATGTGCATTCTTGCGCCGAAAATGAGCGAATGCGTAAGACATCCTCTTATCACTCTGCATATCATGTCGAATCTTAAAAATATTTCCGGCACACCGGGTGATTTCATCTGCAGCGTAATCGAACGGGCCAAATATGTTGACCCGGTAAAATGTGTTGCCTGTGGTCTCTGCGAGGAAAAATGTCCGGTTAAGATAGAAGATGAATTCGATGTGGGTCTCCGGAAGACAAAAGCCATTTCGCGGTACTTCCTCCAGAGCATTCCATCTGAATACACAATAAACAAGGAACATTGTCTTTACCTTACAAAGGGTGTGTGCAAACTCTGCTCCAAGGTCTGTCCTACCGGCGCTATTAATTATGAAGACACAGACAGAGAAATTGAACTTAATGTAGGAGCTGTTATTCTCGCTACTGGTATTGATCCTTTTGATCCTATCGGCTTCGGCCAATTCGGATATCATCGCTTCAGTAACGTTGTCACCTCCCTTGAATTTGAACGTATGCTGTCCGCATCCGGACCTTTCGGAGGGCATGTTGAGAAGGCTTCTGACGGCAAACCTCCGAAGAGGCTGGCGTTCATCCAGTGTGTGGGTTCAAGGGACATAGGCATCAACAGAAACTATTGCTCATCAGCCTGCTGCATGTTCGCCATAAAGCAGTCAATCATCGCGAAGGAGCACAGCAAAGAACTGGAAGCCACAATTTTCTATATGGATATAAGGGCTTTCGGCAAGGATTTCGACAAGTATTACGATAAAGCTGAAAACCAGTACGGCGTGCAGTTCAAG
>JAIOQY010000142.1 GCA_021108435.1 Candidatus Aegiribacteria sp. | reverse complement strand
AGCCCGGAAACCAGCATAGCCAGAAGCACGTGGTTCCCGGGAGATCCCGGAAACCGCTGTGCTTCCATGAGTTCATGTTCTCCACCAGCTCCTCTGAGATCATTACCTCTGCAAGCAGCATTTTGAAAACAAGACCGGCAAATGAATATAGCAGGTGATGATGACTTTGAAATCCTGACGATGCTGTTGACTTAGTAATTTTCATTTGGTTATCATTTCGGTTACTCTGATACCTCAAATCCTCATCTGATGAAATAAGAAGTGGGTTCTATGAAAATATTACTAATATCTCCATATCTGGATATAACATCTCTGAGCACCAGGCAGCTTTCTTCCTATGTTAAAGCCGGTGGACATTCCGTCGTCCAGGTCTTTCTGCCAGACCTTGAGAGCATGATAGAAAACGGCATCGATTTTGTAAAGCATTACCCCGATGAAGTTATCGCGCAGGTTGCGGAAATTGCTGATGGATTCGATCTTCTCGGTATGTCCCTTATGACCAACTACTTCATCAAAATGAGTCACCTCACCCGTGAAATCAGGAAGAAACATGATATTCCTATTTTATGGGGTGGAATTCATCCAACTGTTGCTCCGGAAGAGTGTCTCGATGTGGCGGATTACATCTGCGTGGGAGAGGGAGAGGCTGCTCTGCTGGAACTCGCTGATACGCTCCAGAAGGGAAAAAGACCGGCACACGTCAGGAATATCTGGTTCAGGGACGAACAGGGAGAATGCCGGAATCCTGTAAGGGAGCCGATAGCCGATCTTGATGACATCCCCTTCCCGGACTACGATATAGAAGACCAGTTCATTCTTGTCGGCAGAAAGGTTCTGCCTCTCAGTGAAGATATTCTGAAGGAAATGGTCCGCGGCCGGGTTCATTTCAATGAACCGCACCACTTGATCTACGAAACCATGTGGACCCGCGGATGCCCCCATCACTGCGCTTACTGTATTAACAACCATTACAGAGACCTGTACAGCGGTTTCAGGACGGTCCGGCGGAGAAGCGTGGACAACCTGATTGAAGAGATAAGATCAATCCGCGAAAGATTTCCGTGGTTCAACAGGATCAATTTTATGGATGATGATTTCGCCAGCGCCAGCAACGAACAGTTAATGAACTTCCATGACAGATACAGGGAAAAGATCAACTGTCCGTTCTTTTCGCTGCTGAGTGTACTTTCATCAGGCGAAGAGAAGTTGTCTATTCTATTCGACACCGGTCTCAGAAGAACAGATCCCCCTTTACAAACAAGCTGTACAGAAGGGAATTCTTCGCAAAGGAAAAACTTCTGAAGCTTGCGCGAACGATGAAGATGACTTTTCCTCCCGATTTCTGTCCAACTTATGATGTGATACTTGAAAATCCCTGGGAAAGCGTTGATGACGTTCTGCTTACGCTGAAAGGTATTCTTGAACTTCCGCGACCCTATGTCCTTCAGCTGTTTTCTCTGACTTTTTTCCCCGGCACAGCGGTCTACACCAGAGCGATGGAGGATGGGATCATTTCAGGATCTGAAGCCTCTCATCTGAAAGAGGATCATGACAGGGATTTAAGTTATCTGAATCTCCTCTTTCTTATGGTCAATAAAAGGATTCCGAATGGCATAATCCGGTTTCTTGCCCGGAAACCTTTCGCCCTCTTTATGGAATCCGCACCGGTCAGATGGATATTGTCTCTATTCAGTCCGCTGTATCGGATACTGAGGAAAAGAGGCGTCTGCAGAAGCCAGAGGAAGCGATGGGGCTGGTTCATTAACGAATATTCAGACAAATAGACCGGGCAGGCATCGGCCTGCCAGGTCAGATTCTTGAAAATCTCTAGTCTTCTATCCTGATCTTCCTGTGGAGCGCTTTCTCTTCTTTCGGGAGGATTATCTTCAGCACACCATTCTCATAGGATGCCCTGGCCTAATCTCCCTTAACCTCGGTGGAGAGTGTGAATGAGCGGGTAAAACTGCCATACCTGACCTCAATACCGTCGGTATCTTCTGAAATATCCACATCCGGAGCCCATTAGCGATTATTGCCCGGAACTTCGAACTCTGGTAGTTACTTTATAACAACGAATTCTTGAGTCGCGGTGAAGTCGTCTGTGATCATCCTGCAGAAGTAGATACCAGATGAAAAGTCTTCAAGTTGAATATCATGGTAACCCGAAGAATATTCGATTTCCCTGGATTCACTCACGAGTCTTCCTGATATATCGAATACTGAAAACCTGACCAGAGATGCTTTTGGAACTCCGAAGTGTATGCACGCGGTTCCGATTACCGGATTAGGTGATACGCCCGAGAGTGAGTACTCTGAAATAACCAGATCATCCTCGATCCCCTCCAGAGTGAAATAGGCATACGTCAGATTACTGTAAGAGTTGTTGAAGTAGGAGATATGTGGGTTGCCCAAGGAGTCCAGAGCCAGGGAGGAGCCCATGTAACCTTCTGAGTCAACAATCTCGATTTCCCAGGAGGAACCGTTCCAACTGGCGCACTGCAGATCATAGTCTGGGTAACCATTGCCATAGGAGATGTATGGATTGCCCAAGGAGTCCAGCGCCAGGGAGGTGCCGCAGGATACACGACTTTCTGAATCCACAATCTCAATTTCCCAGGAGGAACCGTTCCAACTAGCGTACTTCAGATCATGGTCTGAGTAACAATCGAGATAGGAGATGTGTGGATTGCCCAGGGAGTCCAGAGCTAGTGAGGAGTTCAGTCCTACTTCACCTTCTGAATCCACAGTCTCGTTAACCCAGTACAAGCCATTCCAGACGGCATACTTCAGATCATCATTAGTTTGATCGCGGTAAGAGATATGGGGTATGCCAGAAGAGTCCAGTGCCAGTGAGGAATATTGGCCTACATTACCTACTGCGTCCACGGTTTCGATATCCCATGAGGAGCCATTCCAGAAAGCGTATTTCAAATCATTGTTAGTGAAATCCCAGTAGGAGATATGTGGATTACCCGAGGAATCCAGAGCCAGTGAGGTGGATTTGCCTACTACACCTTCTGAATCCACAATCTCGATTTGCCAGGAAGAACCGTTCCAGAATGCATACATCAGATCATCATCTTCGTCGGAGTGATCGGAGTAGGAGATATGTGGGTTGCCCAAGGCATCTAGAGCAAGGGAGTTGTATGCGCCTGTATTAAATGTTGCGTCAACGGTTTCGATCTCCCAGTAGGAACCGTTCCAGAAAGCGTACTTCAGAGAAGAGAAATATCTTGCATAGGAGATATGTGGATTTCCTGAGGAATCCAGAGCCAGGGAGCAGAAATCGCCTCCTCCCGTATCCACAATCTCGATATGCCACTCAGCGAATCCCAGACTGGTCAATATCGTTAGTGTAGCAAGAAAACATTTCATATTATTCTCCTTAACCCAATTTTCAAGCAAAAATTATTTCTTGTTTTTTACATAATTCACTATTGCTATTAAGTCAATAATAGAATAATATGAGCATCAAATTAGTAATCGATTCAATACATAAGCTCAATTGAACAATTATTGGTTTTATACACAAGCGGGATTTCCTTCGACTCACTACGTTCGCTCAAAATGAACTCACCAGCCAGATCTTCTTCTCGAAGAGGGTATGATCTCGAAGGAACTGGTGGAGAACATGCGTTCCCGGAAGCACAGCGGCTTTTGCATTCACTGCGGCAAGCCCATAAAAGCCTGTGATGCCGATGGTCGTAAGACCCTGAGCGAATACATATCAAGGGCACCATTCTCGCTTGAACGCAGGTTGTGGAATTGTGGAAATTCCACTAGATCAACTTTCCTATTGCTGAACTGCGAATTTCATCAGCGGGTCAGCGTTTGTATCCAATTTTCTGAAGCAGCTGCAGGCGGTTTTCTATGTCTTCCTCTATTTCAACTGCAAATGGAGGTTCACCGTCGATAACCCCCATTACTCCGCCGCCCTGATCTGATCTGGCGACTATAACCTGAACGAGGTTTCCGGTAGCACAGTAGATTCTGCAGACCTCCGGAACGTTTTTTATCTGATTGAGAATCTGTATCGGGAAAACCTTCGACAGCACGATCATAAATGTATGTCCGCATCCAAGCTTGAGCAGGTTCTTCTCAGCAATGGATTTCAGTTCAAGGTTTGTTCCATCACTCCTGACAAGTCTTAGACCTGAGGCTTCGGAAAAGGCAAGTCCAAACTCTGATCCCGGAACAGTTCCGATGATTGCTTCATACAGATCTTCAACTGTTTTAATGAAATGAGACTGCCCCAGAATGATGTTGCAGCCTTCAGGGTATTCCAGCTGAAGTAATTCCATTGAAAAGTCATTCATTGCTTCCTCCCTCATCAGTCTGTCAGTATCGTTTTCTCTGTCTCGCGGACGGGATATTCATATCTGACCGGTAATTGGCCACTGTCCGTCTTTTAACTGTCATGCCCTGAGCCTCCAGCGTCAGAACGAGTTTAGCGTCCGAAAGAGGTTTGCTCTTGTCCTCCTTTCTAATCAGCTTCCTCAATTCATCTTTCACGGATCTGCTGGATACATCTCCATCCTCACCGGGGAGCGCCCTGCTGAAAAAGAAACGAATTTCGTAAATACCTCTGGGTGACTGAAGGTATTTGCCATTGATAGCCCTGCTGATAGTTGACTGATTGTATCCCAGAGAATCCGCTACTATCTGCAGGGTGAGCGGCCGGAGTCCCTCAATCCCGTGCTCAAAGAAATTGCTCTGATACTCCGCGAGAAAATTGCCGATTCTTGTGACTGTCTCCTGGCGCTGCGCGATTGCCTTAATGAACCAGGATGCTTTCTGGAATTTTTTAACCACATACTCTTTCTCCTTCGGAGGAGTGTTAGGTGATTCAAGAATCTGTCTGTTTCTGACGGATATCATCAATCTCGGAAATCTGTTGTCATTCAGAACAGCTTCAAAATGATCTTTTACTCTGATGATTATGATATCAGGTATGACGGCAGCATTGGCGCTGGATGAGAACTCGTTTCCCGGCCAGGGATTCAGAATGGATATTCTGTCAATTGCTTCCTGTACTTCATGCGGTGAAACGTTTTCCGCGCCTGCAATCTGTTTTATCCTTTTCTCTGTCATCTCATCAAAATGAGTGGTTACTATTCGATATTCAAGACTGTCGGTTGTGAAACCCATTTCTTTCAGCTGCATTTCCAGCGCTTCGACTTCATCTCCGGCGCCAACACCTGTAGGATCAAGAGTTCTAACGATCTCAATTGCCCTGATCAGCAATTCAGGCTTACCGTTCCAACCGGATTCAAGTTCCTGTTCTGTCAGAAAAAGCAGCCCATGTCTGTTCAGAGAATAAACGATATAGACTACAGCATCTTCTAAATTATCTGGAAGCATGAGTGCATAAACCTGCTGAAGAAGATATTCGGAAAGCGTAAGTTCACTTGGCGGTTCAGGTGTCCATGAATCATCATCAGTCTGTCTGGAGTTGTGTGTGTACTCGCCTGTATGCTCCTCAATGCGCTTGAGAATATCCAGCGGGTCGGATTCCACACTGTCACTTCTGGATGGCTCCTCATCCCAGGAATCAGCCTCGGATTTCTGAGATTTACCATCATCTGTTTTCTCCGGCTCCTTTTGTTGATTAACTTCCTTTTCCAGGAGCGGATTCTCCTGAAGTTCTTTCCTTATGAGGTTTTCAAGATCAATTGATGGTAATTGGAGAATTTCCAGAGCCTGTCTTATCTTCTGTGTGAGCACAAGCTTCTGGGTTTGAGACAGTCTCAGATTCTGATTCATTCTGAGTTCAGGCATATTAGAGTTTGAACCTTTCACCAAGATATATTTTTCTTGCTTCGGGATCTTCAGCAAGTTCAACAGCTGAACCGGAGATAAGTATTTGCCCATCGTACATGATGTATGCTCTGTCAGTAATTTCAAGCGTTTCTCTTACATTATGATCCGTTATCAGTATGCCAAGACCTTTTGTTCTGAGGTTCTTTACTATACTCTGAATATCATCAACCGCTATAGGATCAATCCCCGCAAAAGGTTCATCGAGAAGAAGGAAAGCAGGTTCTGTCACAAGAGCGCGTGCAATTTCAACACGTCTTCTCTCTCCTCCTGATAATGTAAACGCTTTCTGATCCGCAACCTTTTCCAGGCCCAAATCGGAAAGGAGGATGGATAGTCTTTGTTTCCGTTCGCTTTTCCCCAGTTTCATCGTTTCCAGTATACTCATCAGATTATCCGATACCGTCATTTTCCTGAATACACTGGATTCCTGGGGCAGATAGCCGATTCCAAGCCTGCATCTTTTATACATCGGTAGATGTGTGATAATAATTTTATCCATGTAGACTTCGCCGGAGTCAGGTCGAATGAAACCGACAATCTGATTGAAAGTGGTGGTCTTCCCCGCTCCATTCGGGCCAAGAAGGCCTACTATTTCTCCTCTTTCGACAGTGAGAGATACGCCGTTTACAACAGGTCGTTTTCTGTATTTCTTAACAAGATTCTCAGTTCTCAGGATCTTTATGTCGCTTATGGTCTTCCGGCGTACAGTCACTGATCACCTCCACGGTAGCTGTATGTTCCAGTTACTGAACCGGATACAATGACTTCTGTTGCGTTGCCATCTTCAAATGTAATAGTAAATGTATTCCCCCGTACAGTATTCATCTCATCTCTTGAAGCAGCTTCTCCTCCTGATTTCATTGTAAGAGACGCAAAACCAGTCAGCATAACTGAGTCAGGTTCACTGTCCTCAAAAGAAAAAAATGCTCTCTCCGAGGAGAACCAGGTTTCAGCCGGAGGATCAACACCGGAATCACAAAAATATCCTGAAGCGTCTCCTTCAATCCTGACTGATTCCGGATCTCCGGAGGATTCCAGAAGGATTTCCATCCAGTCTCCTGACATATCTCCTTCCTCAAAGAACAGAACCGGGGAACCGAACAGTTCAAAACGATCCTCATCACCAAAATACCTCAGGTATTCAGACGTAGAAGTGAAATCCATTTCAGGCATTGAAACAAGAACGTTTCCCTGTGCCTCAGCGCTGTTATCCTCCAGAAAAAATTCGAGTCGATCAGCAGTAACTGTAAGACTGTCTCCATTTTCCGCTCTTCTGAGAACAGGATCGACCGTTACGAAAAGGCTGCCTCTCTCTCTGTCATACAGTGCGTACTGTCCTTCTACCCGTCCAAACCATGGGCCGGTCATTATCACATTCTCCCTTGCCGTTGCCTTAGCTGAGCCGCGAAAATACACTACTTCTTCAGCTTCTACAACTGTCTCTCCGTCGGTAAGAACTACATCCCCGATCATGGTAACCATGCCAGCATCCTTAAGATATTCCAGATATTCGGAAGTACCGGTAAGAGTATCCATTAAGACGATTACATTTCCAAGAAACAGAGCGTTTCCGGAATCCTGCCAAACAGTAGCGCTGTCGGAATTGACTGTTACCTCACCATCGGTTACAATGACATTCTGCGCCAGATCAAGAACAACCTCACCGGATTCAAGTTCCCTCGCAACTGCCCGATCAGCGGTGGCAGTGAACACTCCCGCGCCCACGACAGAAGCGGATAACAGCAGTATAAGGTTATTCGAGGTCAATCTCGCCGGAGTAAACCGCAGTGAAACTTTCTTCAATATCAACTCCTTCTGCTACGCCAAGACTTACATCCAGATCAACTCCCATCCCTGAAAGAACTGTTTCTCCAGTCGAATCAGGAATGGTCAGCACCACGAGACAGTCACTATGAAAAACTCCCATCTCATCATTCCAGATAATCTCTTCAGTCGAAAGATGCCTGTCATCGTTTGTCCGCGCATTTACATGGCCCCATATTCTCATCAAGCCTGATTGTAGTTCAACACGTCCGGAATCACCAGTCAGGATGGTTGAGGGAATATCCTCTTCAAAAAATGTAAGATTAACACTATCTATCAGAAGAATGCTGTCGCCCTCTGTGTAAACAGCTTCATCACTCACCAGACGCCAGGAGCGATTTCCTTCTAGAGATTGAACAAGTATGAAATTCTCCACGTTCTGGACTGGTTCCTGATCAGAATCCATTTCCACCGGATCAGGATTACCGCAGGCCAGGAGCCCAGCCAGGGCGACGAGCCCAGCGTTCATGAATCCAGACCCATTGCTGAGGATCTTCACGTATCCACTCCTCAATCCTTCCGGTAAGATCAGCTGTAAGTTCAAGATACCCATTATCTCCGGAGTAATCCGCAAGTACCATTGGTTTATCGATAGTAAGGATATATCTTCCATTGCTCTTCCTGGCAATATGAAGTGTCAGAACAGGTATCCCGAATCTTACTGCCAGCTGAGCCGGACCAACCGGCGTTCTCGCCGGAAGTCCAAGAAAATCAACAAACTCACTTTCAACTCCCATTGTATCCTGATCTATCAAAATACCTACTGCGGTATTCTTGCGCAATACATGCATGAGCTTCACAATACCGCTGCTCCTGTCAACAAGAGCAACATCATGTTTCTTCCTGAGAGAATCGAAATATTCCGATGTATCCCTTTGAGACAGCTTTCGTGAGACAACACCAACCCGATGACCAAGCAGCTTTATAGCTCTCGGTATCAGTTCCCATGCTGAATAGTGAGCTGTTATAGCTAATGCCCCTTTTCCGGAGGACAGAGCCGCTTCCATATTTTCAGCGCCATGTACTTCTACTGTTTTCATGAATTCATCATCGGATTTTCCCGACAGATGGAAAAAATCCAGCATTCCGGCAATAAGATTTCTGTACACGGTACTCAGATGAACATTCATACCACAGGGCTTCATGATGTGCCGTTTGTTGATTCTGAATATTCTTACGGACTTTCCCGGAATCAGCGACGCAAGGAACCCGAACAAACCTGCTGTGATCCAGATAAGCCTCCGCGGCAGAACTGAAGCGATGAAAAAAACAAGTTTTGCGAGGGGCAATTCAAGGGAGTGCCTTATATGGCGGAAAGGAAGTCGTGATTTCATGGAATGAATTATTTCACGCCGGCCTGAAGAGCATCATGCAGGTAGAGTATTCCAATGGGTCTGCCTTCGGTATTTATGGCAACGAGACTTGTGATTCCGTGTTCTTCCATTCTGGAAACTGCGATTGAAGCAAGTTCATCTTCATTGCATATGACCGGTTTCCTTATAAGTACATCACCAAGCTGAAGATCCAGGATATTCTCACGGTTCTTCATCAATCTTCCAAGATCACCGTAAACGAATATACCGCTCAATTTACCGTCATTGTCTGTTGAATAGCACACTCCTCTGTGAGCTGTCATCAATGCAACTGCCTCTGTTAGCGGCGCTGACTCGGAAATCTCAGGAAGAGAACCACAATCCATTAAATCCCTGACACGGGTAAGAAGTCTTCTGCCAAGCATTCCTCCGGGATGAACCTGGGCAAAATCATCAGGTGAAAATTTCTTCTGATGAAGAAGTGCCATGGCAAGAGCGTCACCCAGAGCCATCGTAGCCGTAGTGCTTGCTGTTGGAGCCAGATTGTAGGGACAGGCTTCCTGGAGATCAGGAAGCTGAAGAACAACTTTTGCTGCGCGGTGGAGTAAGGAGTCAGTGGCAGAAGTAATCGCGACGACAGGGATATTCAGATGTCTGAAACATGGAAGGAGCAAAGCTATTTCCTCTGTTTCTCCACTTTTCGAGAGCACAAGAGCAACATCACCCTTCTGCAGAATACCAAGATCACCATGAATCCCTTCTGACGGGTGAAGAAAATAGGCAGGGCTTCCGGTGCTCGTCATAGTTGCGGCGATCTTCTTTCCAACATGCCCGGATTTACCCATCCCGCAGATCACGATTTTACCTTTTGCGGAAGCGAGGGTTAGAACAGCTTCTGAAAAAGCCTCTCTTATAAGAGTACCTGTAGCTTCCAGCCACTCAATTTCAATTTGAAGCACTCTTAAGGCTTCTTTGTACAGATCAGACATTATCAAGGCTCTCCAGCAGCATATCTACTATCTCCCTCACAGCTCCTTCACCCCCGGCATTAGATGTCACAATATCACATTCAGCTTTGACAGATGGATGCGCATCAGCCGGACATGCTCCTATACCGGCAATCCGAATTGCGGGCAGGTCCAGAAGCCCATCTCCCATAAACAGAACTTCTGAAGAATCAATCGAAAGCAGTTCGCTCAGTTTCATGAGAGCTGAGGCTTTTTCGGAGCAGCCAAGACAGAGAAGCTGTATGTCCAGATCTCCGGCCCTGCGTCTGGTCGCTGGAAAATCCCGGAAAGAAACCAGTGCAACAGGAAAATCCCTCCGCCTCAGTTCGATTATTCCAGCTCCATCTCTTGAATCAAATCTCTGAACTACTCCGTCAGGCCCATAATACAAACCACCATCTGTGAGTACACCATCAACATCGAGAGCCAGTAATCTGATCGTTCCCAGGGACTTCATCTTCCCTCCCAATGTCTTAGAGCCTCTGTCAGCATGAATTCAAGTGTATTGAAATCAACCATCGTAGCTGAGTCACTCAAAGCTGATTGAGGATCAGGATGCGATTCAATGAAAAGACCATCGACACCCCAGGCAGCTCCCGCACGTGCGAGAGCTGGAGCGTACTCGCTGCAGCCACCGCTCTGACCATCTGCGGCACCGGGAAGCTGAAGAGAATGAGTAACATCAAGAATGACTTTATCAGCGAACTCTCTCATTACTGATAGAGATCGCCATAACCGAAAAAAGTTCCTCTTTCTGTAAGCCAGACTTCATCACAACCGGATGACCGGACCTTGTTCACCGAACCCTTCATATTCTGCGGATCCATGAACTGACCCTTCTTGATATTCACAGGTTTTCCGGAACCTCCAACAGCCTCCAGAATAGACGTCTGTCTGCATAGAAAAGCTGGAACCTGAATTATGGAAACAACTTGAGCAACAGAAGCAATCTGCTGCCAGTTATGTATATCAGTCAGTGTTCGCACACCGAATGTATCGGAGATCTCTTCAAGAATACGTAATCCTTTTTCAAGTCCGGGTCCTCTATAGGAATTATGACTTGTTCTGTTATCCTTAAGAAACGAACCTTTGAAAACCCATTCAGATCGAGGATGCACTGAATCAATCAGTTTCTGAACAAACTCGGCTACTGTAAACGAAAGGTCTCTGGATTCAAGACTGCACGGACCAATGATAAAAAAAGGAGTCTTATCTGTTTGCAAAATATTTCACCGCCCTTTCAAGATCATCCGGCGTATCCACACCTAATCCCCTAAAATCTCCATCAATAACCCTAACTCTGATTCCATTTTCAAGCCAGGCCAGTTGCTCAAGACGCTCTGTTCTGGACAGGAGAGTGCTTCCTGCGCTTATACAATGCCTGAGAGAGGCGGGGTTGAAACAGTAGACTCCAATGTGTTCGAGCAGTTCTTCTGCGCCGTGCGGTACAGAATACCTTGAGAAATACATTGCATCACCATTACAATCAGTTACAACTTTCACGGAATCTGGGGATTGAGCCTGAACGGCCTGTACCCTCCTGGCAAGCGTAGTTACTCGATAATCCTCAGGATGACAGGAAGTAAGTGCATTGATCCAGGTGGAGTCAACAAGAGGTTCATCTCCCTGAACGTTAATAATCCATTCCCCCGGACAGCCCAGTGATTCCCATGCCATGAATACTCTCTGCGTGCCGGTATCGGCATCTCCAGTCAGAATTGCTTCGAATCCGCTTTTTCTGACAGAATCCATAATGCGTCTGTCATCAGTGGCCACAATAATCCTGTCTACAGAACCATTCAGACCCTGAAGAACTCTATTGATAAGTGGAACCCCGGCAACGTCAGCAAGGGGCTTTCCGGGAAGCCTTACAGAACAGTACCTGGCGGGTACTATTGCAACTACTCTGTCAGAGGAGCCTATTCTCCCAGCCATTTCTCAGTAGCCCACAACGAAATGAATAATACGGTTTCCTTCTGGAACTCATCCTGAATATTCCTCCAGAACTGGAATCCTGTGGATAGGTCTATTCCTGCTTTACCATCTCCGAATACCAATCCGGCGCCAGCGGTGAATCTGTCCGCGCCATCTCTCCATAATCCATTCATATGGCTGTAACCGGTTCGAGCAATTACTCCGCTTCCAATATTTACCTCAGATCCAGCTGAAATAATGGAACCTGAATCAGTGATGGATCCAAATACGTCAAGTGACTTTCTGGAGTAGATATCAAGCCCGATAAGTAATCGCTCTAATGGTCTGTAGGAGATCCCAGCGCTTAATTCACCTGGAATTGTATACATCTGACTCGAACTGTCTGGATCGTATTCCTCGTAATCACGATGAATATCAAGAGTGCCTTTTCTGTCAGTTGAAATGGAGAATCCCAGGCCAAAACGATCTGAATTAATGAAAAGACCGAAAACTCCACCCCAGGCCTGTCTGAAACTCACATCATCTCTGTAGATGATCTCTTTCGTCGGGTATTGTGAAGGATTATCAGGAATCAGTGTTACATCCGAAACAATACTCCCGAAAGTACAACGGCCGCCAAAAGAAAATGCAAGCCAGTCAGTCGCTCTGACCGACAGTCCGGTATAGGACTCCACGAGCCCGCCTGACCAGGAAAGATCTCCTGTAAACTCATCGAAAATCATCTCCTCTGCGGTTTTAATTCTGCTTTTCCCATCAATAGCTGCAGTGACCACAATCCTTCCAGGAAGAGGAATTACGGCTGATATGAGTGGAATACCGAAGCTGTTGTCCCAGGACGATACATCGCCTTCACTGTATCTTCCACCGAAACAGACGCCGCTGTTTAAAGCCCATGCTGACGCAGCAGGATTGAGCATTGAAAAGCTGGTTGAATCAGGAACACCTGCACAGATTCCTCCCATTCCAAAGGATCTGGGATTCAGAGGCAGTATTTCATCTCCTATTCCTGTAGATGGGGATATAAACCCCGGAAAACTTCCAGCGAGAATAAGAAAAATGCAAGTAAATACGGTCATTATGTCTCCTGTTTTTTATTCATATCTAACAACCGATGTATTCTGATACAGCGTATATTGTTCCAGACATTCCGCATGTTATTGTATCTCATAAGTTTCACACATAGAAGGAATAACAGGTTCAATGCCGGTTCTCTCGAATATCCGCCTGGCAAGAACTTCGCTCTGGTCAAGTTCGCCGTGAACAAGGAATATATCCTTCGCATCTTTACCGATATTTTCGGCATAGTCAACCAGTGCATCGGAATCAGCATGAGCAGAAAAGCCGTTAATCACTTCAAGACCAGCTTTCACGGTATACTCTTCACCGAAGATCTTTACCTCTTTACATCCATCAAGAAGTCTTCGTCCCAGAGTGTGCTGGGCCATGAATCCGACAATCAGCACGGTGTTCTTGTTACTTTCAATATTGTTCTTCAGATGATGCAGAATTCTTCCGTTCTCGCACATTCCGGAGGCCGAAATAATCACCATTGGTCTTGAATCCATATTGAGCGCTTTTGATTCCCCTACGCTCTGAATGAAACGGAGACCTTCGAACTGAAATGGGCTTTCTCCACTGTGAAGGTAGTCACGCATATGGGAATCGAAACACTCCTGATGGATCTTGTATATTTCTGTTGCGTCGAAAGAAAGAGGTGAATCAACAAACACCGGCATATTCGGCATTTCATTTCGTGTTACCAATTCGTGAATATAGTAAAGCACTTCCTGTGTCCTGCCGACACTGAAAGATGGAATGATCACTTTTCCGCCAAGTTTGTAGGTTTTATTTACTATATCCCGGAATCGAATCAGAGCTTCTTCCTGCTTCTCGTGATTTCTTCCACCGTAGGTGCTCTCCATCAGCAGAATATCGGCTTTCGCACTCATGTCCGGATCTTTGAGTATCGGTCTGCCAGGTCGACCCAGATCTCCTGAGAATAGAAGAACCTTCTCATGCCCGTTTTCCCGGATAGTAAGTTCAATCTGGGCTGAGCCCAGAATGTGTCCCGCATCAAGAAAACGCAGAGTTATCCCGTTGAAGATTTCAAACGGTCTGTTGTAAGGAATGGACATGAAATGCTCCAGAGTTCGTGTCACATCTTCGATATCGTATAAAGGTTCAAGGGGAGGAAGGTCCTTTTTCGCTCTCTTTTTGTTCAGGTACTGAGTATCGTACTTTTGTATATGAGCGCTGTCGGGAAGCATGATTGCCGCAAGATCTCTTGTGGCAAAAGTGCTGATTATCAAGCCTCCGAAACCTTTCTTTATAACACCAGGGAGGTTTCCGGCATGATCTATATGCGCATGTGAAAGAATAATACAATCCAGATCAGACGGATTAAAGGGGAAATTTCTGTTAAGTTCTTCACTTTCAATGCGATGTCCCTGGTGAAAACCGCAATCAAGCAGTATTTTCCTATCGCCAATTTCAAGTAAATGCTTCGAACCGGTTACAGCACGTGCTGCTCCGAAGAAAGTAATTTTCAATTCAGCAAACCTCCAAAGCTTGACTATGTTGAGGAATTCATGGCACTGCAACCGTGAATATATACAAAACATGCCTCCCGATGAATGCAGGAGTTATATTTAAATGAGTGTCATGTTAACCGAGTGGTTTTCAGAAGCTGGAATTTTACGGTCAATCTTGAATCTGGAGGTTCACTTGAACAGATTTCTGTTTCTTCTCCTGTCAGCATTTTTCATTATCGGATGTAAAGATGATCAGCCGCCTGTGGATATGACCTCAGAACTGGAGTATTCCCCGATTGTTATAGTGAATTTCAGGAAACTGGCGCCCTCTCCGGATCTTCCATGGATTATCACGGAAAAAGGTGAACATATATCAGGAGCGATGCTGATGCCGGAGGAGCCGGAAACAATCCGATCTTCAGAGCAGCAGCTTATTCAGGAAGCCTTGAAGAACAACATGTTGCTGGCTGTGATCAGCGATAGATATTCAAATTATGATCTGAACCAGGATCATATTCAGATATGGACCGATAAAACCGGTAATACTATCTCTATTCCGTCAGGATTGACTGAGGATTTCGAGGATTCCTTATGGAAGAATCCCCTGGGAAAGCAGAGAATTCTTTTCAGTCTCATAGATCTGTATAAACCGGATTTAATTTTCATCAATCCGATCTATTCCAAAGTCTCAACAGTATTACAGATTGCTGATTACTGGACAGATCCTGAAATTCTCTCACACTTCACGGTAATATTGTATTCGATACCCGACACTGCTGAATACCGTGGCTGGGCAGTGATTGCTGGAGAACAGATCAATGGAACAACTCCGTTTGGATTAACTGCAAGCGGCATGTTCGTCACAATCAGACTTCTTGCAGGGCTGGAATGGGAGAAAAGCATTCCAGAGAGTATTCCGGCTCTATCTATCATTGAAATACCACCTGCTGAAAGTACATTATCCTGGTAGATAACTGCTCCTCATTCTACTTCACTGATATAATTCAAGACTACCACTCAGTGACATAACTGAATTATCTTATACCAATAGTAGAATCAATGTTTGTAAAAGGGTAAATGTCCTTTTTTTTGATATTCGAACAGGGAGAATTCTTATATTACTGAAAGTGTATACTGAATTCTATCCGGTAAAATTGCATGAGGAGATCTAACTATGTCGATTATGAAATCAGTTAATGATTTTCTTGCTCGCCTTTCAGGTAAACTAAAAGGTGGCGGTGAACAGGCTATCGAAAAACAGAAGAAGAAAGGGAAGCATACAGCGAGAGAACGAATAGAAAATCTCCTGCTCGACCCTGACTCATTTCTTGAGACAGACCTGTTCGTCGAGCATTCGGTGAAAGATTTTGGAATGGACCGGAAAGAACTCGCCGGAGATGGTGTTATTACGGGATTCGGAAAAGTCAGTAACAGATATGTGGCTGTCTTCGCTCAGGATTTCACAGTGGCCGGAGGATCCCTTGGCAGAGCCCACGCCAAGAAGATCACAAAAGTGATGGATGCTGCAGGGGAAGCTCACATACCACTTATCGGAATCAATGATTCGGGTGGCGCGAGGATTCAGGAGGGAGTGGAATCCCTTTGTGGGTATGGTGAAATTTTCTATCGGAATACTCGTATGAGCGGAATCATACCTCAGATTTCTGTAATACTTGGACCATGTGCCGGAGGAGCCGTATATTCGCCGGCTCTTACCGATTTTGTTTTCGTGGTCAATAAAATATCGAACATGTTCATCACGGGTCCTCAGGTAATCAAAACAGTCCTTGGAGAGGAAGTCACACAGGAGGAACTTGGCGGTGCTGTCACACAAGCTTCTATTACAGGTAATGCTCATTTCTACGCAGAGAGTGAAGCTGAAGCTTTTAGTACTCTTAAGAAACTGCTTTCATTCCTTCCAGCCAACTCAAATGAGAAACCTCCTGTTTACAGAGCAGCCCCCCCTGTCAATCCGCTTGGAGATGATGTTATTCCAGACGACAGGAAGCGGGCTTACTGTGTCAAGGAACTCATCCGGGGAATAGTTGACGCTTCAAATTTCCTTGAGGTTCACGAACGGTGGGCCAGGAATATCGTTGTAGGATTCGCAAGGCTTGACGGAAAAACTATCGGTATTATTGCCAATCAGCCAAGAGTTCTTGCGGGAGTTCTCGATGTAAATGCTTCAGATAAAGCGGCAAGATTCATCAGATTCTGTGATTCCTTCAACATCCCTCTGCTCACAATGGTTGATACTCCAGGATATCTCCCTGGAACAGACCAGGAACATGCGGGTGTTATCAGACATGGAGCCAAGCTGCTCTATGCATACAGTGAGGCTACAGTTCCAAAAATGACTCTGATAATGAGAAAGGCTTATGGCGGTGCTTACATAGCCATGTGCAGCAGGCATCTCGGAGCAACATTTGTTACTTCATGGCCTTCCGGAGAAATAGCTGTCATGGGTCCTGAAGGGGCCGCAAACATAATTTTCCGCAGGGAAATAGCAGAAGCCGATGATCCCGAAGCCTTCAGGCAGGAAAAAGTGAATGAATACGAAGAGAAATTTTCCAATCCATACGTTGCCGCGAAAAAAGGCTACATTGATACCATTATTAAATCAAGCATGACCAGAGAAACATTCATTAAAGCTTTCTCTGTTGCGGATTCCTTTGAAATTGGCCATAAACATGGCAATATTCCTCTGTAGAGGATAGAAGAATTATGGAAAGTAAACTCAGTAACCTTAATATCGACGGTACGGAATATTCAACGGAAATTCCTGAAGGATCACTGAAAGCATTTGATGGAATGCCTGATCTTTCTGAAGTCAGAGCTTTCATCCCTGGATTAATTATTGATATTCTCGTATCTGAAGGAGATTCAGTTAAACCTCGAGATATGCTGCTGCTTCTTGAAGCAATGAAGATGCACAATGAGATCTGCTCCAGCATCAGCGGGATCGTCAGCAGGATACACGTCTCAAAAGGTGATACTGTGAAGAAAGATCAGCTGCTCGTGGAGATCTCCAGGTTTTAGCCACGATTCTCACATCAAGCAGGAAGTGGGGGTAACCCCGCTTCCAAAGAAAGTGTACTTTCCGTCAGTATCCGGCTTTTCATCAGTTTTTCGACATGGAGCCTTCGCTCCCAGAAGCCATCTTCTTGATATAGGCTTATCACCAAATAATTGAAGCTACTTGTTCCTCTGGATTTGATGCTGTCTCAATTTGTTCTTTTGAAAGCACTTGATTTAATAAAACAGTGAATTATAATCTTCCAATGAGATTATATGATTTGTATTCACGATTCAATCAGAAACAGAT
>JAIOQY010000141.1 GCA_021108435.1 Candidatus Aegiribacteria sp. | reverse complement strand
TATGGCAGCGATAATCGATGTTAGTACAGCCTTGTCGCAGTAGTAATGATTGTTAAAAAAAGCCCTGTCGCTTGTATACTCAGTATATGGATCTATGATGATGGAACCGTTATCGATCAGCTGTCTGGTCAGTGCCCAGCGGGTTACAGTATTATCATACGGATATGGATGGAATACGGACAGCATTATCAGAGAAGCAAGGAGAAGAAACAGGAATGAATATCTTTTGTATGAGATGCTCAGCAATGTGTTCCTCTGGAAAATGTTAATTTCATTCAGATATTTCAGGGTCAGAAAACTCAACCTTAACAGCATATATAATATTCATACAGAACCGGAATGCAAATCAGCTTAAAGCCTTTCATTTATGAGACAGATACTGAGTATTGACATTTCGCTTTGCTAATGGATACAATTCTCTAATACTATCGCATATTTTACCGGAGAGGGAAATATGTCCAGAATTATTGATGTTCTCTGGATTCTTGTACGAATAGGTGGTTTCTGGATTGCTGTATCCGGATTCGGACGCATTACACGTATTGGTTTAAGAAAGTCAGGGTACGACGCACCTGTCATTTTTCTGGGTCTGGTCAGCCTTCTTGTACTCTCTGTTCCTCTGAGTTTTCTTGGTCTGTTTAATCGGTCAGTGCTTTCATTTATCCTTATCGCTGGCGCGCTCTTGCATCCTGCTTATTTCTTCACCAGGAAACGGATACACTTCAGCTTCAAATATCCCGGTTTTCATACTCTGATATTGCTTCTGATTACTGTATTTATTGTTATCACAAATACAATGAGAGCATCTGAACCACAGACAAATCCCGATGCGTTAACAGCATATGCAGTACAGCCTGATCGATGGCTTTCTTCCGGAAGGATTTACTACATTGAGGAAAGCATGTTCTCAGGATTACCGTCAGTCGGTGAAGTTCTTGCTGCATGGCCAGCCTCGCTTTCTTCTTCAAGAACCGATCAACTATCTCTTCTGCAGGTGTTCCAGATGTGTATGCTTCTATTTTCCGCTATTGCCGCATGGACAATTCTTGGGAAGGGCAGAAACGGTTTATTGATAACAGTCATCGCCTGCATGGCGACCTCCATGCTTGCCGGTTGGGCTTCACTGCCCAAAATAGAAATGACAGTTCTGTACTTCTCGACAGTTGCTATATGCCTGCTTTACAGAGGATATGTTAACAAAGACGGAAAATTCGATCCCGTTCCCTTTCTCGCCATGGGATTAGCTCTGGGCACGAAACTGACGGCATATGTTCTACTTCCTTCTTTTCTGCTGCTTGCCTATGCAATTCCGATACATAGAAAAATGAAGACCATGTTCGTCTGGTGTATAATTCTGGCAGCCATTCCGCTGACATTTGCTGTAAGAACGATGATACATACAGGAGCACCTTTCTATCCAATTTCGATTTCATTCTTCAGTGCTGATGAGGATCACTTCCTTCCGGAAATTCCGGAGATGACACGACTGGCCAGAGAAAATGCAGCACCAACTGATCTGCTGGTTAATACTGAGCCGGAACCATTATCAGTGAATATTTCTGATCTTGTCTCTTCCTGGGGTTTACCAGCTGTACTCTTTCTGTTGGGCATGGCTTCACTGGCTATGCGACAGAAACTATCACTTGTCCTGCTTCCACTGGCTGCTGTGCTTATTTATTGTCTGATTGCCTCAGTTGTATTCAATCCTTTGAGCTGGGGAGCAAAATACGCATTTCTAATGTCACCTTTTATGGCAGCAACCGGTGCGAAATGGTCGGAAAAACTGGTTTTACCTCGATTATCATTCTATGCATTCCTGCTTGTTATGGCGCTTACATCATCACTACTGCCAAGGTTCAGATACGCGGTTACCTTTCCCGGTATGTCATCATCACTTGATTTCAGACATCCCAATATAGTGACAGTGAAAGCTTTGCATGACTGGTGCAATACTAATCTACCAGAAGGATCCCGGCTTTTATCAATGTGGAAAAGGGAGCGGTATTTCTCGGATCACGATATAATAGTAATTGAAAATCACCCGATTGGCCGCCGGTTATTCCTTGCTGATTCCATTGAGGAAGAAATGGAGCTGCTTGACCTGATGGATATTGATTACGTTTACTATCAGACATCAGACCCTATGCCTGGTGATCTGGAGAATGGTATGGAATTTCTCTTTTCGGACAGGCTTGAGACTATTGCTGAAGTCAATGGATTTACTATCTGCGGAATTAATTATTGATGAAAGGAACTCTCTTTGCGTAAGCGATTTATTGATCTTGTAACTATTGAGGTTTATGGCGGTAAGGGTGG
>JAIOQY010000140.1 GCA_021108435.1 Candidatus Aegiribacteria sp. | reverse complement strand
GAGCCAACAGGACACAATACACGCTCTCCGGGAATAGTGCTTAATACAGGAGATGGTTTTGAATATCCTCTTGAGGCTGTCAAGGACATGGGAAGAGTTCTTTACATACCAGCTCTTCACTACATGAATCTGCCAAGTCGGAGCAAGGGGATATTTACGGGAAGTTCAAGATTCAATGCCCTTCTTGTTGAGGACGGCAAGGTGATATCACCGATATTCTCAACCAGGATAACCGATTCCTTCCAGAATGTTCTTGGCAACGTCAAAGTGATCTCGTCTGTTTCTGAATCAGTAAACGGCTCGAATACATACGGCAGACGGATGCCTGTCGCTGTCAGCGTACCGTCTTACATTGTGGCAGAGGGTGTGAAAATCACAGACTGTGCAGATTCGTTCTAAATAAAGAACAGGGCTCTGTCTGCAAGGTGATGGTTTGGACTAAAGTATTCATGGGTGAACCTATTGTATGTGCAGTATAGTTATATTAACGTTGTATATACACAATTAATATGATAAAAATACAAGATCCAGTGCCTGACCCCAAATGTTGCGTTTTGGTGGTTGGCGGGGGACCTGCAGGATCTTCATGCGCCTGGAAGCTTTCTTCTGCCGGTGTGCGATGTATGCTCATCGACAAGGCTGAGTTTCCGAGAGACAAGGTATGCGGCGGGGCTCTCAGCAGCAGAGCGGCCGGACTGCTTATCAATTCAGGCATTATTTCAACTGCCGAACTTGACCGGCTTACGGAGAAAACCCACAGAACTCTAGTACTCTGGAACAGGGAAGAACTTCTCAGATCTTATACATCAGACAATCTACCCGTCCGGATTATTTCAAGGATGAGTTTCGATAATTTCCTTCTGGAAAAAGCAGCTAATTCCGGAGCTGAAGTGATCACAGGCGAAACAGCTGTATCCATTGATTCGTCATTCGTCAGAACTTCTTCAGACCGGAGTATTCGTTACTCCTTTCTTGTGGGAGCGGATGGATGCAGCAGTTTTGTCAGAAAAACATGTTTTGGAAGGTCAGGCAGAAAAACCGGTATTGGACTCGAGTGCTTCCTGCCCTTATCGGAAATAGATAATATAACTGACGGACTTCATATACATTTTAGATATCTTCCATACGGGTATGTATGGGCTTTTCCTGGAAGGGAGAAAATCTGTATAGGAGCCGGTGTTGTGGGCAGTAAGGCTTCTCCATCGGATGTGAACTCGGCGCTGAAGGAATTTCTTGAAACCAGAGGAATATCAGTCAGTAAGTATGTAATGAAGGCTGCTTCAATACCTTCACTGTCACTGCATAAATCCATGGGTGCTGGGCAGATATTCCTTGCAGGAGACGCGGCTGGCCTGGTTGACCAGGTATCAGGAGAGGGAATCGGACATGCAATTGAAAGCGGTCTTCTAATTGCTGATGCAATCATATCCGGCGGGGATAAAAAGACCATGCTGATAAAAGCAAACGAGGGATGTCTCGGTACTGTCAGACAATCAGAGTTCTACAGACATCTCCTCTTCAGCAGATTGACGGAAAAACTCGCGATGAGCAAACTGAAGGAAAGCGAAACCTTTGCACGTGCTTACTGGAGCCTGATTTCTGGAAGTCAATCCTACAATGAAATGTTCCGCCGTCTGCTGACCAGGTCAGGATAGTTCGCGGATAATTCTTTCTGCGATCTGCTTCGGCAGCAGCTCCTGTATCCTGAAAAGATCCTCCGGATCTCCTGATGCGCCATAATTGGTAACACCCGCTCTAAGAAGGGGAGGAGTGTCTTCCATGTTCGAGAAAGCAAGAGCCATTCCAGCGCCCATTCCAGAGTCAGCATCATGGTCTTCGTATGTCAGAACAAGTCTGTAGCCTGTAAGTTCTTTCAGTAATCTGTGACTGATGCAGAGAGGGCAGCTGACCGCGTACACGGCTGCGGAAACATCCTCTTCGCGAAGTATCTCCCTTGCCTCAAGAGCCCTGAAAACCATGTTTCCCATAGCTACGATGGCTACGTCAGAACCCTGTCTGATGTGATCATGCTGACCGAATACGAATCTGTAATTCCTGCCGAAGAAAGGTTCTCCGTTTTCACCGGTTATGACAGGGAGCTTTGATCGTCCCATGGCTATGAAGAAGTTGCCGGGGTGAGTGGCGGCGAACCTTATTACTCTATCAGTCTGGTTGGGATCAGCCGGAACCACTGTATTGCAGTGATGAAGTGTTCTCATCAGACCGATGTACTTGATGCAATGGTGGGTCTTTCCGTCCATTCCGACATCCAGGCCGCAGTGGGTAGCGACAACCTTGAGATTAGTCATGTTAATATCATTAAGCCTGTGCTGATTGTATGTTTCGTCAATGGCAAAGACACCAAAATCAGCCCAGAATACAACCTTGTCAGCGATGGAAGCCGCACCTGCCGCCGTAGCAGTATTGTGTTCCATTATTCCTGATTGAAAGAAATGATCTCCATACTCAAGCCTGAAGCGGTCTGTCTTGACTGATCCTGCAAGATCGCAGTCAAAGACCAGAGGTAGATTGTCCTGGTTCGCTTTCGCGAGTGACATAAGCGCAGCACCAAATGCGCTTCTGTTATCTCCTTTATGATCAACCGGGTAAATGACAGGTGTTCCCTCAAGATCAAGAATGCTGTAAGGAAGCCTGAGATTGAAATCTCCTTTGCCTTTCCAGCTGCTGTTTCTGAGCTTTTCCAGCTCATCAAGATTATTAGTCAGTTTAAGCTCAGCGAGAGCCGACGCGAGCTGTTCGCGGGTAAGGGCTTTTCCGTGATATTGATCATCGTTCTCCATGAAAGAGACACCTTTTCCCATTACGGTCATAGCGATAACGAGTCTTGGAGCCATGGGTGAAATTACCGGTTTGAGAGCTCTGTACAGAGCTGAAAGACTGTGGCCATCTACTTCAGTAACGTCCCAGCCGTCGGCGCGGTATTCGCTTGCAATATCCGTATACATCACCCTGTCCGTGCGGCCGCATATCTGCAGACCGTTGCAGTCAACAACAACGGTTATGTTATTGAGTCCATACGCTCTGATGAATCTCCTGGCTTCTGCTATCTGACCCTTCTGGTGTTCACCATCTCCTGTTACGACCCATATCTGATTATGGATTCCCTTCGACCTGTCAGCCAGAGCCATTCCCGCAGCTGCGGAAACACCCTGACCAAGATTGCCTGTTGTAAGTTCAATGCCAGGAACAGATCTCTCAATATGTCCTTCAAAAGGACTTCCGGCCTTTCTGAAAGTGGAGATTGCTCGTTCCAGATCAAAGAAGCCCAGTCTTCCAAGTGTTGCGTAAACAGCAGGTGATGTATGACCATGGCTTACAATTATTCTATCCCTTCCATCCTTCAGGGGTGATGTGGGATCAACATTTGCCTGAGCCCAGAGAAGGGCGAAAATCTCTAGGGATGACATCGATCCGCCCGGATGACCACTTCCCGCGAGTGTTGTCATCTTGAGGATATCCCCTCTGGCATTCCTGCAGAAATTCTCAAGGTCTCTCCGGATATCATCGGAGAGTTCAAGTGGTTTAAACAGCATGCGGTCTATATTACTCAAGAGTTATTACCTTCCAGTTTTGCTGTGAGCTTATTCCTGATCTTAATAAAAACTGCATCTGAAGCTTCAAGCACATTCTCCATACATTTTTCAGCCCTCTGTCTGGTGTCATTAACGAATGAGGAATCCTCAATTTCTCCCAGGTTTATCAGTACATTGTAGTAAGCGCTTAGCGCTGCCGCTCTGGCTGCGGCCGCAGCTACACCAGCATCGGAAACAGACGCCTGCATGCCTTTCTCTTCGAGATCTGATGCCATTTCAATAATGAGAGGGCATTGCAGAAGAACTCTGAGAGGTACCGCAATGGCGTTTTTCACCGCTTCCTGCACATCGCCATCCTGTTTCGCGGCAGACATCCATTCATTAAATGCAATAGTGTCATCGTCGATGGCGTTCAGAAGATCATCTTTAATGGATTGAGCTTCAGGCGCGATGTTTCGCATGAGGTCCCAGTCTTTGCGGTATTTCCTGTTCTTGACTGTGAGATTAGCTACCATTGCGTTCAGAGAAGAGCCAAGCGCACCCATCAGGGCAGCAGCTGAACCTCCGCCGGGAGCGGGGGAATCGGTTGAGAGCTCGTCCGCAAAATCACGGCATGTCATTCCGGAGAGGTCGACTTCTTTTTCAGCGACAATGTACTCAATGATTTTTTCCTCCGGTTTGAACGGAGCCACATCCCTAAGACCCATCGATTTAATCGCTATTTCTATCAGTTCCTTTTCCGGTATACCGGTAGTTTTTCCCTGTCTTCCAACAGAGGACAGACCCGAATCCTGCTTTTCA
>JAIOQY010000139.1 GCA_021108435.1 Candidatus Aegiribacteria sp. | reverse complement strand
CTGGTTCAGCATGTACCTGTAGATTCACTGCAGACCGCAGGCAGCCCTGTAACCATAAACGCCCTGATCAGATGCCATCCTGACAACACACTTCTGGATCACGACCTTAATTATAGAATCGGAACCTCGGGGGTGTTCACGACCCTTGCCATGTCATCCAGCAGTGCGGATTCATTCTCGGTCAATATTCCGGGTGTACCGAATGGTGAAACAGTTCAATACTACATTTCAGCTTCTGACAATTCCGGTAGAGATGAAGCACAGCCAAGATTCGCTCCAGGTACCTGGTTTTTTGAATATGAAACCACCACGACCGGGATTGGCGAAGGTGAGATTCCGGTGGGGATATTCGCTCTTAACCGTGTTTCTCCGAATCCATTTCATGGAAGTCTCTCCTTGAATTATTCGGCTGCTTCTCCTGTGACAGTTGTCCTTTCCGTCTATGATATCGCAGGAAGGGCGGTTGAAAGGAGAACTCAGGACATTGACGCGGGCACAGGATCGTTAATATGGAATGCGGACGAGGGGATTCCGGTGGGGATTTATTTTATCAGTTTAGTATGCGGGGATACAGCGGTTACGAAGATGGTAACCCTGATAAGATAGCATCAGATCGTTATTCCAGTGGAGAGGAAACAGGTAACCTGTCTCTTGGATATTTTAACTGAAAATACTGAATTGACTATGGGTGAGATATTCCTTGAATATCTTGATACCCTGTCCTCACCCCGCGATCTGGTCGACAGTGTGTTAATAGGTTTTGCGGAGAGATTATCTGATTACCTTGATTTCATTGAAAACAGAGACAGAGATGAAGATCAGAATTCTTATGAAATAGGAAGAAGACTAAGGGTTCTTGGAGCTCCAATGGAATCCTATAAGATAATGAAGGCGGATGCGTATTATTACAAATACAGAGGTAATGAAAATAAGTTCTGGAAACAGATGTACGTTGCGGGGGCAGTTGCTAATTTAGGATATCCAACGGAAAGTATTCAAAAGGAAACAGGTTACTTCTGTGAAGAGCTTTCAAAAGAAAAGAAAAATCTGCCGTTCCTCCCTTTATTTCTGAATAATTACGCAGGTATACTGCACGTTTATCGCGAGAATTACAGCGATGCGAATGAAGTCTATCGGGAAGCTATTTCAGCAATAAGGAAGATCAGCCCTGAACAGTTTGAAAGTGCGATTGGAAGGAAATACCTCTGGGCACTCAAATTAATATGCAATAATTACACTGATTCATTGCTTGTTACAGAAAGAACGATAAAGGATGATGAGGAATTAGAACGGGTTTTAAGCATTGCTGAAGAAAAATTGGAAGAAACCGAGCATGAACCTGTAAGATGTCTTACGATGCTGAATAAAGCTGAAGCGAAAGCGAGAATGGGTGAGACAGACAAGGCCGATGAAATCCTTGAAAGGACAATCAGAGAAGTAAGTGAAACGAACAGAAGATTCGTAGAACCGGGTTATCATCGAATAAAAGCTCTCATACTGGCAAATAAGGGGAATGCGGAGGAGAGTATTAAACTGATGATCCGTTCACTTGAAGATGCAGGGTACTATGGGACTACACTCTCGGAGACGCTGACGATGAGAGATGGCCTTAACATTTATAACATTCTTGCAAGCAGGAAAGGTTTGAAGGATCTTCACATATTTTTCAAGGAAAAAGGGCTGTTTGAATATCTGTTGAAAGTCCTGAGAATAAAGGACTGGTACCTTGGCAGTGAGCATACAGAAAGCGTTAAGAAGACAGCTGTCGGTATAGCGGAAGTACTGTTACTGAAACAGGATGAAATCAAACTGATAGGAACATCAGCCCAGCTGCATGACATCGGAAAATGCGCAATTCCATGGTACTCATTAAATAAGATTACCCCTCTGGATGATCTTGACTGGGAGGTACTCCAGGTTCATCCGGCGGAGGGGGCAAGGATGCTCAGAAAACTTGGCCTGGAAAAGGAAGCAGATATTACCGAGGATCATCACGAGAGAATAGATGGCAGCGGTTATCCTGAAGGTAAGAAGAATATCGGTCTTTCAACAGAGATAGTGGCAATAAGTGATACTTTTAATGCGGCAATCACACCAAACAGAAAATACAGAATTCCCAAAATGCCCATGGATGTTCTTTATGAACTTAAAAAAGGGAAAGAAGGAAAATTCTCATTACGAGTTATCAGCGCTCTGGAGAAATACGTTCAAGAACAATCCATTTAAATAAACTCTTACTACTGCGGCATATCAATAAGATAGAGCTTTGGCCAGCTGACCGGATCCCTCACCCACGCAACGGCTCCGTTGTCCGTAATTCTGACAGTCATCTCATCGATATCCGGATCATCCAGTTCCAGTGATGCCGTGAAGAGCAACTCGCCACTCATGTCATATACATTCCAGAAGGGGTATCTGTATCCGCCAAGTCGGACCCACAGCCTGTCCAGATTGTCAGTTCCGAGTTCCGAGACGGATCTTCGGTAGAGTATCGGATCAAACTCAAGTTCGATTCCGGACATTCTGCCACTTCTGCCGCTTCTTCTGGAAACGAATTCCTCAAATTCCTCTTCCTCATCGGCAAGCTCTTCATCTGTCTTGAGAACGGACTCAACTTCCTCATTTATCTCGAGGAAGATCTCTCCCCCTGCGAGGTATCCTGTAATATTGATTTCGTTTGCAAATGGCATGGAAACAAACACGTTTCCGGAATTGCCGGAGGTGAATATCGGTGTGCTCTCGGCACCCATTGGCCCCAGCCTGGAAGGATCGAAAGGAATCATATCTTCAGCGTAGATGACAGTTGGTTCAGGATTACTTGCCTCAAGACTGGCTACTGAATAACCCATAAGCCCCTCTTCCCGGTCAAAAGCGGGAAGCAGTCCAGTATAAGTATTACTTCCGGCAGATCTTACAGTAAACGGTGGTCGCGGGAAAAAGCCTGTGACATCCTCTATCCAGACAAGAGAATCATCGAATACCTTTATCGCACCTCCAGCCATGTCAGTGACAATGACCCGGCTGTCTTCCAGAATTGCCATTCCCATCGGGCTCTGAAATTCTCCCGGTCCGCTTCCCTCTCTTCCCGCACTTCCGATATAGTTGCCATCGCTGTCGAACTGGCGAACATTCAATGTTGATAGATCAACAGCAAGAACACCTCCATCAGCTGTCTGAACAGCATCCACTATTCTGCCGAATACAAAATTCGCGTCTCCCAGTTCCACACCTATTGTACGAAGGACAGTCAGCTCAATATGCGGTAGCCCATCGGGCGTTTCATCAATAGCCACACCACCTGTCTGTTCAGTACTGTCGCTGTCACAGGAAGTGATCAGCAGAAAAGTAAATATTGCTGATAGAAGGATCAGTTTTCTCATTAGAACTCCTGTCAAATTATTAATAGATACAAAATTCAGTAACACATATCCTACAAATAATTCTTAGGATTTGCGATATTGTGATAATTCTGTAACAGTTCGTAACAAAACTGGAATTTTGTAAATTTGGTTTGATTCATATATTTGAGAAATCTTACTATTTTCCGGTGATTAAAATATATAGGTAAGGCAGGTATCTGATGACGGATTCGGCGGCGGTGAAGAAGGAGATTTCAAAGAACATATCCAGGATATCTCTGGATGGTGCTGGCTACGTTGACGCGAGGTTCTATCTGGATGACAGCTCTGAGACAATTCTTCTGTATGATGGAGATATGGAAGCTAACGATACGACCGTTGAAAGCGGTATCGGTGTAAGAGTACTCTGGGGTGGCGCATGGGGTTTTGCGGCAACAAGTGATTTGTCCTCATTACGCGCATGTTTTGATAAAGCGCTGCTGAATGCGAAGACAGCTTCAAAACTTGTGAAAGTACCGCTTTTCATGGGTAAACGAGATCCTATTGCAGGTAGTTACTCCTCACCTGTAGCAGTAGATCCTTTCAAAGTGAGTCTGGAAGACAAACTTGGATTTCTGACTCGACTTGATGCTGATCTTGTGGATGATTTTATCCTTAAAAGAATGGTATACGCAAATTTCCAGAAAAAGAGAATTTACTTCCAGAACAGTGATGGCACGGTAATTAACAAGGATCTGGTAAATGTTTTCGGCATGATGATGGTTATGGCTCTGGATTCCGATGGAGAGATGCAGCGAAGAAGTATGAGCCTTTACTCAACCGGTGATGGAACCGGTGGCTGGGAGATGATTTCCAGTCCTGTTCTCTTCGCTGACCATAGCAGCAGAATCAAATCGGAGCTTAAGGAACTCATCGAAGCTGATGCTCTGGAATATGGCAGGAAATCTGTAATTCTCCTTCCAGGGCAAGGTCATCTTCAGGTTCACGAAACCATAGGACATCCTCTGGAGCTTGACAGGATTCTCGGTTATGAACTCTCTTATGCGGGCGGTTCCTTCGTTACTCTTGATTCATTCGGAGAACTGCGATACGGAAGCGATAAATTGTCCGCCTCTTCGTACGGAAGTATTCTGAATTCTCCCGGTTCTTTTGGATACGACGATGACGGGACTCCTGAGAGAGACTATCTGCTTATAGACAGGGGAATTCTGGTAAATGCCCTTACATCAAGAGCTATGGTTAACGAGGCCAATGAGAAAGCAGGACGGGAAGTATTCAGGCAGAGCGGGGGAGTTGCCAGAGCAACTTCATTCTACCGTGCTCCTATAGATAGAATGACAAATGTTAATATTCTGCCGGGTGATGACGGATCGCTTGAGGATATTATTTCCTCTACAGAGGACGGTATCGTGGTTGATAATCCTGTTTCCTGGTCAATCGGTTCAAACAGAGAGCACTTCCACTTCGGATGTGAAATTGCATGGGAAGTTAAAAACGGCGAGAAAACAAGAATTCTCAGGAATCCAACTTATCAGGGGCATACACTTGAGTTCTACAATTCCCTTTCGGCGGTAGGAGACAAATCAACCTGGAGAGTTGAACTGGTTGACAACTGCGGCAAGGGTGAACCAAATCAGGTTATGCAGATAGGCCACGGAGTTCCTGTTGTGAAATTTGATGATGTGATTACCGGAGAAAGGAAGTAGGCCATGCTGGACGTAAACATCAGGAAGATTCTGATGGAAGTAAGGGATCAGGCTGCATCGGAAGGCATTCAGGCTACACTTACGCTGCACCACGAGAAAAGTCATCTAATGCGAGTCGGCAACAGTTCCATTTCTCTCAATACTTCAGAGGATCTGACCAGGCTTGACATTGAAGTTACCGACGGAAGAAAGCAGGCAAGCCAGACTTATCTTGGCATGATTGAAGGAACAGAAACCATAAGGAATGTGCTGGATAAAGCCCTGGAAAAGGCAAGAGTAGCATCTCCTAAAACCTACGATCCAATCCCTGATGAAGTAGAAGAATCAGTACAGGAAGAAAACCAGTATGATGAGGTTCTCGCAAATCTTGATCCAGGCATGAAAGCAGATGCTTACAGAGAGATATTCTCAGAACTGGGTGCGAAGTACAATTACTCCGGATCATGGTCAAGCGGATCAGTGGAAGTCTACATGATAACCACCGCGAATAGAAATGAAGTTTATCACAGAGGAACTGATCAACTGTTCACTGTAGTACTTAAGCATCCCGATAAGAAATGGGAGCTTATTAACACACAGACAGGATGGAGAGCTTCGGATTTCTCTGTCGAAAAGACAGTGAAGGAGCTTGGACGACTAATTCCTGTTTATGAGGAAAATCCGGGATTCAAGGTTGAACCTGGTGAATATACCGTTATCTTCGGTTCTGATGCTGTCTCGGAGATAGTCAACTATGCTGTGTTTACAGGTTTAGCAGGAAGAGGCTGGGAAGAGAAGCAAAGCTGGACTTCTCAGAATAAACCGGGCGATGAAGTCCTTGGAAAGAACATCACGCTTTCTGATGATCCATTCAATCCTCAGACTTTCATGTTCGGTTTTGATATGTCCGGAAGGAAAAGAAAACACTTCCCGCTTATTGAAAACGGAGTCCTGATGAACCTGATGTACGATTCTTCGACAGCGGCAAGGTATAGCAGAGAGCCAACAGGACACAATACACGCTCTCCGGGAATAGTGCTTAATACAGGAGATG
>JAIOQY010000138.1 GCA_021108435.1 Candidatus Aegiribacteria sp. | reverse complement strand
CTAAATAGCGCTTCGTAGCCTTACGGCTTGGAATTATTGTTTTCAAAAATCTGCCTTCCTCATTTTCAACAAAAGGAACGATATAGCAGTAGTTATTAATTTCTATGATAAGTATCTGCTGATTAGGGTATTTTCTTTGGTCTGGGTGAGTATAAACATTGTGCACATTGCCGTGTTCTATCTGTATGACTACTTGTTCAAAACTAACACCGCGTTCAGCTTTCAGCTTTTCATTCTTTACGTTATTCCATTTGTAGTGTTCCATGAGAGGTATTTACTACAATGTGTGCCTTATGTCAACATGCGATTTTGTTTGAGTATTATGACGGAACGCTCTATATCAACAGTTTGCGAAATCAAAGCCTTTGTCCAGGCACGTAATTCTGCTGCATTTAGTTGTTCTGCACTAAATTGCCCGGATACTATCCAGTTCTTCTTCCAGTCGCTCAGCAAGAAAGACCTTGAGTAGAGATTGGTATGGAATGTCCTGCTTGTTCGCGAGGATTTTCAATTCTTCTATCATTGATTCAGGCAAACGTAAGGATATTGTTTTTGTCGACGGCTTAAGCTTTGAGAGTGTGATCTCTGCCGCTTCTTTCCAGGAAAGGTAATCACTGGAGTCGTGGGTACGCCAGAATTCTCTTTCCTCTGCTTCTGTTCTGAATCTCGGGATTCTTTTTTTACTCATTCTCTATACCTTCGTTCTTCTCGCAAGGTCATGTTCCTTGCGGATATGATTCTGATTTTGTCTCCCCTGATGGTGAAGACCACAAAGAGGAGACGTCCTAAATCAGTGTGACCAAGGACATAGTACCTTGACTCCATTTCCGAATGCTTCTTATCTCTCCGCAAAATGAGAGGTCTGTTGAAAAACACCTGTTCGCATTCGGATTGAGATACATCGTGCTTATCCCAATTCTTCGTTGCATTACCTTCATCCCAATGGAATCCAATGCATTCCTTGAGTTGGTCTCTTGGCCTTACCATATCACATGTATATAATCATCATATACACTTGTCAATCCCGCCACCATTCTCTACATTCATGCCGTGCGCAGCGCGGCGCGAACGACAAAAATAAGCGGCGAGGTACGAGTCCGCTGCATTATTCTTGTTTAGGCCTCTTTTTCAGCCTCAACAATACAGTAAAATGGTTCGATATCAAGTTTCTCACCGAACTTGTTGATTTCTGTCATTTTTAATCCACATTCTCTTAAGAATGATTCAATTGCTGCTTTAGGATTATTTGACATATCTATTCCAAATTTCCAAGGTTCTCCCATTTTATCTATCATTCCTGAAGTTCTTTTAGCTACTTTTGAAGTTCCACCTAATATGAATGCTTTGGAATAAAAGTCTTGAGCGATGATACTTCCGTCTACACATAAATCAGCCATTTTCCTAAGTGTTTCTTTGACAATATCAGCTTCTAAAAACAAAGAAACGCTTTGCCAAAGGAACAAAGTCTTTTTTGTTTTGTCAAAACCAGCTTCTAATAGTTTATCAACCCAAGATTCGTTTGAATAATCAACTGGGATATAGGTGATCCAATCATGCTTTATATCTGCTTTTTTCAGTGTTTCAACTTTAACATTTAGTGTTTTTACCTGGTCGAGTTCAAAAACCTTTACTTCTTTTCCTTTTGCAAATTGCAAAGCTCTTAGATCAAAGCCAGCTCCGGGAATGACAATCTGCTCCATTTCATCAACATATTTTTCCATTATCCTGTCGAAAATGAGCACCCGATGACCCGGTGTGGAAACTAAGGTTTCTTCACCTGGTTCACATACTATTCCAAGCTTAGTAGTGAAACCAAATAACCGCTGGGAAATGATAAGAGCTCCTAAAGTCGCCCACAAACCAAAATGTGATTCACATGGAAACTTTTTTATGAATGCAACAGAAAGGGGATCCGGTCTCGTGTTAAAATAATGCATAATCCACTTATATTGAAGCGCTTGAACTGCCGAAAAGGAGACACCAAGTTTCTTGCTATTTCCCATTTCCTTGTAAATTCCATCTATTAGTCCAATAATAGCAAAAGGAATGAAGACTATTTGAATCGGTATATAAAGGATGATTTGAAAAAGCTTAATTAAGAAATGTAATATTCCGGGAAGCTGTTTTTTTGTATTTTTATCTATCATAAGATCCTTTTACATATGGACTATTCAAAGCCTTCTCGCGCCATGGGGCAAGAAAACCATCATAGTCAAAATTATGCAAAGCTATTATGCCTAACGTTTCAAATCAGCAGACTGCTGACAATATGTATTGATAGCATTCAAGCAGCAGTGCTGCTGCATTTGTTTGTTAACCCCCGATAATTTCATTCAAACCAGCAAGAATTGCAGCAAGTTCCTCTGGAGATATCCGGGTGATCTTCTTGCCGATACGCTTGATCGACAGAGTCCTGATCTGGCTGATCTTGATCCATGATCTCTTCGGGAGTGATGTATCTGACAATTCAAAGGTTAGAGGAAATCCTGCCCTGGGCTCTTTACCAGTCAGGGCAACAGCGATCACTGTACCCGAGCGGTCATTGAAAACATCATTACTGAGAACTAGTACTGGTCTCTTCCCAGATTGTTCATGCCCTATTGTAGGATTCAGATCAGCCCAGAGAATATCGCCTCTCAGTATTCCGGCCATGATCCAAGCTCACTATTCATGCCTTCTTCAGCAATAGCCATTTCTTCTTCGGGATCCAATTTCGCGCATTCCCGCGCAAGCCGATTACCGTATTTCTTTTCAAGCATTTCACGAACTGCTTTTTGTATGGCTCCGCTTCTGCTGGAAAATTCTGACTTAGAAACAAGATCATCAAGTTGATGGAGCATTTCTTCATTCATGCTGATAGCTATCTTTGCAGTACTCATGCAATTCACCTCCGGTATTACCATTTATCATACCTTTGGTTTTGTCAAGGGTTAACGCAAGGCTCAGTGGATTACAGTATGATTGGCTAGCATGCTAGTGGTAATTCCACTGCAGCCGCTGGTTATGGCTTCTATCTCAACAGACACAGACCAGTGGTTTCAGAAATCCCACCGGATTCGATTCTGCATAAGTAAAGTCCCGCCGAAACAGGCTCACCATTCTTTCTTCTTCCATCCCAGACGATGGAGTGCTGACCAGTTCCAAGCTCTGAATTTTCAAGTGTTCTGACGATTCTTCCGGACAGATCGTACACTGTTACTGACGTCCAACCAGGCTCAGAAAGCTCGAAAGATATTGATGCTGCGGAGTAGAATGGATTCGGACTGGCACATAGAGCAAGCCTGCTGGAAGGTTTCAGTGTGATACCAGTTTGCGTGACTGTGAAGTTTATAGTATCTGCTGCAACAGCAGCACCCTCATCGAAGGATGTTACAATCAGCTCGTTGGAACCAATATCTGCGTAGAAATAATCTTCACGATAGGAGTACTTCAACCCGGTCCCAAAGGCGTAGAGATTGCCGTCACCTGCACCAATGTACATCACACCATCAGTGATGGCAGGACTGGAAAGGACACCCTTCCACGCATCTGTTATTTCATAGTTCCAGATCTCGGTACCGGTTTGAGTATCTACTGCATGGATAAATACGATTGAATCCTTAGGGGAACCTTCATGATCTCCCCAGAAAACAAGGCCATCGGCCAGTCCAGCCGATGCATGAAGGTAATCATTCTCAATCTCAAAGGTCCACTCCATATCACCAGTGAACCGATCCACACAGTAGAAGTAATCATCCAGACCGAAGTACACCAAGTCATCGTGGATTACAGGGGTGGATTCAATACACTGCAGGGTACCATAAGTGAACTCGTTGATAACAGAGCCGGTAAGTGCATCTATACGGTAGAGCGACCCATTCCAGCTGCCGATGTAGATCTCTCCATCCACGATTGTTGGTGAGGAGTCCCAGAAAGAACCAAATCCCTCTGTGACCCATTCGGTCTCACCGGTTTCAGTGTTTATTGCGTAAAATTTTCCATAATCTGTGGGAACAAATAGCATATCGTTCCAGGCGGTCAGACTGCTAGCGGTGCATAGAGTATCAGTTTTCCAGATCTCTTCGCCAGTAAGGCCATCCAAACAGTACACAAAGAGACTAATAACAAATACTCTCCCCTGATATGGAACCGGAGGTCCTGAGAAACCATAGGGATGATTATCTGTAAAGGCCCAGATCCTATCGCCGGTAAAGGCGTCCAGGCACCAGATGGAGTCAGAAGCGAGATATGCTCTTTCGCCCTCCACATGCATCCCGTCATCAATAGGATCACCAATATTCTCGTACCGCCAGATCTCAGCTCCGGTTGCGGCATCCAGGCAATAGGCAATTTCCTGTTCTTCCGAAGCATGATAAACTCGACCGTCCACAACCACCGGGGAGACGAACTCGTGCCCTATCCCGGTAACAGGAGCTGTCCATAAAATAGTGGCGTCATGTGGTGCCGGTGATTCCGAATAGCCGTTGCGCAGGTCGTTCTGCATGTATGTGTACCAGTCGGTGTTAAGCCGGAGTATCAGGACGGCGGTCTGTCCGTTGAGGGAGTAGTGTACTGAATCCGGTACCTCGTTCTCATTCTCTACGATGGCTCGGAGGGGGAGCCAGTCACCATCGTAGGTCTCGTCATCGACAGGTTCTGTGATCGTAAGATTAGTGACAGATATCAGGACTACTGTGAGGATCGTTCCGATAGTCATAATGTCCTCCTATCTCATATATCCAATCGAGGTAGGACTGCCAGTTACCCGACAGCCCCCTCAGAGATCCCTGCATGCGA
>JAIOQY010000137.1 GCA_021108435.1 Candidatus Aegiribacteria sp. | reverse complement strand
AACCCTAAAGCGAGCAGAATGCCGTAGCGCCCTCCCAGCTCTCGGTAAGACCGGCATATTCACCGGTATCAGGATTGGTTACCCAGAGGGTACCTTCCCAGATAGTATAGATCAGGCCATTAGCCACAGCCATTTCAGTTACACCCTGATATCCTCCTCCAAGGTCGGAAAAGTCACCGGTATGCGGATCTACATTATAGAGAATATCTCCCTGAACAACGTACAAAGCACTTGAACTTCCCGCGATTGCTGTAGTTCCTGCGTATGAGGATGGAAGCTCCGTGTAATCACCGGAAGCAGGATCTGTTCGGTATAGGACATCATCCTGGATAACCATCAGTGCCCCTCCGGCCCATGCGAGGAACTGTGTTCCATCGTAAACACCCGGAATACTTTCCCAGTTCCCATTGCCTGGGTCGACCTTGTATATGGTTCCCATCTGACACGCGTATATAGAAGTTGCACTGGCTGTTAAGGCATTAGCACCCTCCCAGGTTGAAGAGAGAGATTCCCAGTCGCCATTGTCAGGATCGGCAATGTAAAGGTTATCTCCCTGAATGGCATACAGATTTCCGTGGCAGGATGTCAGCAGTTCTGTTCCGTTCCAGGACGAAGAAAGGGAGTTCCATGTTCCATCGGAAGGATCTACACTGTAGAGGTAATCTCCATCTACAGCATAAAGCCAGTCCGCGCTTACAACACCGGATGAAAGCATCAGTGCCGCGGCAAGAACGATGAATGTACGTTTGTTCATTTTATCTCCTTTCAAAGAGAATACAGGGGACACCCAATCTCGGTGGGTGTCCCCGCATATGTAAATTACCTGATAACCATTACTCTCGCTGTTGATACTTCGTTTCCCTGCACAAGCTGGAGGAAATACATACCTGGAACGAGGGTTGAAACATCCCAGTTCAGTGACTGCGAACCTGCGATCTCCCCCCTGAAAGGAGTCCCCACAAGCCGCCCTGTCAGGTCGAACACGTTGAGCTCGGAGTAGCCGTAACCAGCGAGAGTCACTGCTGCAGCACTTCGGGCGGGATTCGCAATAAGGATTCCTGCATTCTGCGGAACAACGCCGCCGGACTGATCTTCGATTCCCTCTACACCCCATACAGCCATGTTGAGGGAGGGGTCTCCCATTAGATTGTAACCCTCGAAGTAGTAGGCCGATCTTCCTCCACCGCTGTAATAGTTATAAAGGTCCAGCTTGCCTCCATTGAGGAAGCCCATTGTCATATAGACATCTTCTCCGAGGAACCAGTGGTACTCTCCTTTTTCCATTACATCGTCCTCCGGCCAGTAAGTGTTCGGTACCGATCCCCAGAACCAGAGACCTCCTTTGGATGGGGTTCTGGTCCAGGTTTCGCACCAGGCCGAAGTTGCTCCGGCTCCATAGCTGCCGGTAAGACAGGCGTGGGATAGTACTCCGGGGAACATCCCGTTGTTATTCAGCTGAGCAAAATTGGATGAATTGAAATACATGTCGTCCCATGATGTTGTTGATCCGTGACCGGAGAAAGTGAGAATAGAGATGCCGCCATTGATAGATGCTATGGCATCAGACGCATTACTGCCGTAAGTATGCGGATAAATTTTGTCGTATGTGTAATCCATGGGATCGAGGTAAGTACTGATGCAGTAGTTGTGGGAACCTTCAGAAGTGTTCCAGTAATCGTTGCTGGCTATCCAGCAGGTATTCTGTACCCATGGAGTGAATCCATTCACATTCTGTTCGTACTCTACCGGTCTGTTAGCCATTACTTCAATCTGTTCTGCTGTTCTTACAGAGAACCTTCCTATGTAGGCATCGGGAAAATAGCCGCCGTCATCAAGACAGACGTAGTAGAGATCGGTAATGCCGCTGTACCTTGTAGCGATGTTTCCGGGAAGATACATTGTATCTCCTACAAGAAGCACATATACAGGCGGATTGGTCCAGTTCTCAATCGCGTCGAGGATATAGGCTTCTATGTCCTGGTATGTACTGCCTGTAACACTCAGATCAACCAGGGTCACCTCGAAACCAAGGCTTTCCTTCCAGGCGATGAAATTGTCAAGATCGGCCCCCAGAAAGTTTTCGTGGCTGATAATGAGATAAGGCGCAGGATAAGTTTTGCATCCAGTTTCGAAAAGACCATAATTGGATAACATGCTTGAGAGTATCTGCTCAAAGGGTGGAGCATAGTATCGAGCAGCCCTGGCATAGCTTTCTCCAAGGTTGCCGCCTTCGTACGAGAGTGTAATTGTCGCTTCAGAAAGCAGGTCACAGGAATTGTCAGCAGAATTCCAGCGAAGAGGAAGAACCTCGACGAGGGCAAGATTGCGTCCTCGCATTTCTCCCGCATAAATTACTCTTACCCAGGTTTCCGGGAAAGACCTGCCGGAGCTGTAGACGCTTTCATCGAATTCCATAGTGAAGCTCTCGCGAGATTCACTTTTAGGGGCTGACAGAATTCCCGGCTCAATTGGCCATGGAGGACCATCCAAATTGAGAATGGTCTCATTCGAGATGGAAAATTCGATTGCTGCGCCAACAGGAATTTCAAGCCAGGTTCTGTAAACGGGAACCCTTGGCATAGAGAAATCGCTGATGGTTTCCGCTCCATCCATCGTAATGACTGAGTAATTATCTCCCCTGATATTGATTTCAGTATAACCAGGCTGGGGAGCAGTTAATTCAAGAGTGATTCCGCCTGTTGAGGATTCCATTGTAGATATGCCGGAAGCCAGAACTGCTCCGGAAATGATTACCAAAAGGCAGAGAGGTATTTTCATGCCTTTCCCTTCGTTCTGAGTGAATGCATTTTAATTCGTTTAAATCATTGATGAATCCTGAGAAACAACCATAGATATTGAAAATCGTTCCACATGTAAAGCAAACATCGCAGATAATAGAAAAGCGGGAGAGTCGAAACTCTCCCGCAGAACAGATCAGAATGTAACAGGATTATCTGATAACCATAACCCTTGCAGTTGATACTTCATTGCCCTGAACCAGGCGAAGGAAGTACATTCCGGGAGTCAGTTCGGAAGTATTCCAGCTGAAGGATTCCGAGCCGGAAATGTCACCCTCGTAAGGTGTAGCGACAAGTCGTCCTGTCAGGTCAAACACATTGAGTCTGGCAGGACCGCTGGCTGTGAGAGTAATGACAGATGAAGATCTC
>JAIOQY010000136.1 GCA_021108435.1 Candidatus Aegiribacteria sp. | reverse complement strand
ACACAACATATTGCTTTTCGACATTGTTCTCAGATGAAATCATATTCTAATATATTGTAGGAGGAGCTAACCGCCCACCCCCTACTCTATCATTTGTTGATTTGATTCTCGTATATTATAAATTCCATTTCTACAGTCAATAGGAACTATGAAGCAATAAATGGAATCTTAAAGAATCATTATTTGGAATGGATGATTCTGCTCCCTCACGGAGCGGTGGACTCTACAAAGCGTGAAACCTTCTATAGCTTGACATTTCTTATTTATCAAGTAAATTAGATTAGGCTAAAGTTATTATATAAAGCTAATTTGAAAGGTTTTGGTTACATGGAACTCAGTTCCAGTCTTGAGGATTATCTTGAGGCTATCTACAATGTGATTAAAGTAAAGACTGCGGCCAGGGCTACCGATATCGCGAAGAAACTGAATGTAGCTAATTCCTCAGTAACAAATGCCCTTCAGATCCTGGTAAATCGCGGTCTTGTTAACCATGCTCCCTACGATATCATCACACTAACGCCCGAAGGTTCGGAAATCGCAAAACAAATAGCATGGAAGCATGAGGTATTCCGTGACTTCTTTATTAGCGTACTTGCGATAGACCCTGACACTGCTAACAAATGCGCATGCAGTATAGAGCATATCATACCGGATGTAGTTGTTGAGAGATTCGTCCAGTACCTCGATTTCGAGAGACAATGTAAGTATGGTGGAAAAAGATGGGTTGAAGGATTCGGATTCATTCATAATGAAGGAACCGTTGAGAATGATCCATGCGAGGTTTGTGAAGATTAACAGGAACAGAATGCGCGATCGGGGAAGTAGAACAGACGGTTACTCTGTCAGATTGAGCGAACTGCGTCCCGGTCAGAAGGCCAGGATAATCGCTGTAAGGGGCGGCAGGGGATTCCGGGAGCGGTTCAGCGGAATGGGATTGCATATCGGGAATGATATTGAAATGCTCCAGTCAACCGGGAATAATGGTATGATTCTAATCAAAACCGGTGACACACGATTGATGATAGGACATGGAATGGCGCATAAGATATTCCTGCAGCTTGAATGATCGTTTTTTTTAATACAGGGTTTAGATATGCCTAAATATTCTAATTTGAACACCGAAAGGAAGTCTTATGAAGATCGGTGATCTTGAAACAGGTTCCGAAGCGAAGATCACGGGATACGACCAGGGAAGCAAAACATACCGTCATAAACTGCTGAGAATGGGACTCCTGAAAGGCTGCCGGTTCAGGCTTCTCAGGAAGGCGCCTATGGGGGATCCTGTTGAAATTGAACTGAACGGTCAAAAGCTCACATTGAGAAAAAGCGAAGCTGACGTTCTTATCATCGACACTGCAGAATGAATACAGGAGTTAAAATGAGAAACATTAGAATCGCGATCGCCGGTAATCCGAATGTCGGTAAAACAACGCTTCTGAATGCTTTGACCGGCTCCCGTCAGAGAGTCGGCAACTGGCCAGGTGTAACAGTGGATCGAATCGAAGGTTCCTATAAACATGATAACGTGGAGGTCGACGTAACTGACCTGCCAGGGATCTATTCCTTTACCGCATTCTCAATAGATGAATCGATTGCAAGAAAGTACATTCTCACAGAACACCCTGACCTTATCGTAAATATTCTGGACGCAACCAATCTGGAACGTAATCTCTTCCTTACAACCCAGCTGCTTGAGATGAAGGTTCCAATGGTTGTGGCTCTCAATATGACGGATCTTGCGGCAAAACGTAAAATCAAGATAGAGATTGAACATCTATCCAGGCATCTTGACTGCCCTGTTATTCCTATCGTCGCTTCCAGGAACAGGGGAATCAATGAACTGAAGGATGTCATCAACAGGGAAAGTATGAACCACTCGATCCCTGAAACGAAGGTTGCTTACGATTCGGTACTTGAAAAGGCGATTCAGCTCATTCAGAATCGAGTGCAACAAATTGCTGAAAAAAACGATGTGGATCCCAGATGGCTTGCTATCAAGTTACTCGAAGATGATGAGTACGCAATTGAACTATGTGGTGATTCTGTTCCCTGTGACTCTCTGAAATCCGAAATAGAACAGGTTGAAAAGCATGTCGGTGATGATATGGATATCATCATGGCTGATGGAAGATACGGTTTCATTCATGGTCTCGCAAAGGATGTAGTACATCGAACAAGTGAAGTTCGAAGGAATATATCCGATAGAATCGACATGGTGATTCTGAACAGAATTCTCGGAATACCTATCTTCCTCGGAGTTATGTACATGATGTTTGTCATCACGATACATGTCGGCGCTCCTTTCATCGATTTCTTCGACGGTTTAACGGGAACTGTTTTCGTGGATGGATTCAGGTTTCTCCTTGAAATATTCAGATTACCGGAAATTCTGGTTACTTTCCTGTCTGACGGCATAGGCGGTGGTATTCAGACAGTCGCGACTTTCATACCACCCATTTTCCTGATCTTCTTCTGCCTTTCTCTCCTTGAGGATTCAGGATACATGGCGAGAGCCGCATTCGTAATGGATCGGTTTCTCCGGGTGATAGGTCTTCCGGGTAAAGCATTCATTCCAATGCTTGTGGGATTCGGGTGTAATGTCCCGGCGATAATGGCAACCCGTACGCTTGAAAACAACAGAGACAGGATTCTCGCGATAATGATGAACCCATTCATGTCCTGCGGAGCCAGATTACCGGTCTACACTCTTTTCGTGGCGGCATTCTTCCCGAGACAGGGAGGTTCTGTACTCTTCAGTCTGTACATGGTGGGTATCCTGCTGGCCGTGGGAACAGGACTTCTCTTCAAAAGAACGATCCTTCAGGGTGAGACATCAACCTTTGTAATGGAACTGCCCCCGTATCATCTCCCGACATTCAGGGGAATAATGTACCATACGATATACCGCCTGAAGAGCTTTATACTAAGAGCGGGTAAAGTGATCATCGCGGTCGTCATCATACTCAGCTTTCTCGGTTCAATCGGAACTGACGGCAGCTTCGGCAACCAGGATTCCGAGAATTCTGTTCTTTCTGCGATCAGTAAAACAATAGCTCCAATATTCTACCCGATGGGCCTTACTTCTGAAAATTGGCCTGCGGCTGTCGGTCTGTTCACAGGCATCTTTGCGAAGGAAGCGGTTGTCGGTACACTCGATACGCTGTACAGTGGAATGAATACGCAGGACAGCAGTTCTGAAGCAGAAGAAGAACCTTTCGATTTCTGGGCTGGAATCGCTGAATCCTTTGCCGCGATACCGGACGGTTTCAGGAATTTCGGAGGAGCGCTGAGAGATCCGATGGGTGTTGAGATAAGCGATGATCTGAGCAATACGGAAGAAGCCGCAGAAGAAATAGAGATCGAAAGCAGCACTCTAAGCGCCATACAGGAACACTTCAATGGAAAAGTTGGAGCTTACGCCTACCTTCTGTTCATACTTATCTACGCACCTTGTGTAGCAGCTATTGCGGCTATCTACCGTGAGACGAATCTCCGCTGGGCGATGTTCTCCACGATCTACCTCAGTATTCTTGCATGGGTGGTAAGCACTCTCTTCTACCAGATAGGAACATTTACTTACAACCCGGCCAGTTCTGCAATGTGGATATCAATAGCCGTTGGAATTCTAGGGTTGATTTACAGCAGCCTGAAACTTATGTCCCGAAGGATGAAAGTTGCAGCATAATGCTTACCGAAGTGCTTGAGTTACTCGAAAAACACAGGAGGCTCTCCCTCCGCGAACTTGCAGGTTACTTCAGAATGGAACCGGCTGCACTGGAGCCGGTTCTTGATGTTCTTCTGCGGAAGAAAAGGATCCGGGCTGTATC
>JAIOQY010000135.1 GCA_021108435.1 Candidatus Aegiribacteria sp. | reverse complement strand
TCACTCAATCCCTGAAGCAGCAAACGATCTGCAATCACCCTGCCGGGATCCCAGGACAGCATCCTCGTACCGATCCTGACAGCCTTGATCCGGGGCAGCTCTGCCATCTTTCGAATGATTTCCATCAGTTGCTCACCGGAAAGAGTGAGGGGGTCGCCACCCGTGAGCAATATATTTCGTATCTTGGGATTATCTCGGATGTACTTGATGCAACTGTTGATGTTCGGGGGATATTCATTGATGCCTTTTCGAAGGAACAGCCTTTTCCGGAAGCAGTAGCGACAGTATCCGGCGCACTGGCGGCCTACAAGAAGCAGAGCAGTGTCAGGATACTTATGCTGCATGCCGGGAAGAACATAGAAGCTTTTCTCTCTGCTTGGATCAAGGCTGCCTCCTGACTCCAGCTCTCCTGCGTCAGGCACAACGACTCTTCTCAGGGGATCATCAGGATCCTCCCAGTCTACAAGTGAGAGATAGTGTGATGTTGCGCGAAAAGGGTAGAACTCCGTCACGCGCTGAATGATTTCTGTCTCCTCGGGATTCAAACCGGGAATAGCTTCGATATCCGTGATTGATCTTGACATGTAACCATCCACCCGTGCAAGCAGTGGTCATCATAATTCATTTCATCATGATCGTTTTAGAGAGCATGACACAGGCGGGATTTGCACCTCCTATATTTATGTGTAAAGATCAGAGGAGATTGTCAAGTGCAGTTAAAGGGCCGGAGTACGCTTCCCGGATTGATTATGCCATGTCGCTTTTATTGGTGGGTGGCACTGTTGGGAGAAACGCTGGTATTTGAGTAATTCTCTGAGGTTTGACCGGGGTATGTTTTCAACAGTATTATCTATCTGGGAAAAGGAGGGAAGCAAAGCTTCCCGTGCATGAATAGGTTCAATGTTGTTCTGGACTCCCACCGAGAAACTGGGTATAGGCTTGTACGGTTATGCCAATTTCAATTCGCAGGAACACATGGGCGGTTTACTTATCTGTCTGCAGCTGATCAATTTTGCCGGTTAGAACTGTGTCTTCAAACTCCCCCAGGTGGATTGCTCTAGCGCGGACTCGGTGAACTGAACCTCAGCTATCCATCGAATTGTACCGTATACTTTATAGCTCCAGAAGAAAGTGTCTGTGTCCGGGTAATATGTCAGTCCAAGTGACTGTGTAAAATTACTCAACCCTGGATTGCCCGATCCTATATATGTCATGCTTGAACCGTCGAATTCGAAGAGGAACCATTCCTGAAAATCGTAACAGGTGACGAATATGCCGAGATTGCCGTTGTATGGGAACACGGCAAGTCCACTCATCTGCCCCGGAACATCAGTTACAGCATAAAAAATGTTGCTGCCAGTCTCGTCTATCCTGTAGATACCATGTGAAATACTGCTGCTGTACGTTTCCCAGATGTAGTTTCCGTCATTCTGGAAATCCATACCTCTGCCGTTTGATCCGGCAGGATTTGGAAATGCAACATCCCAGGTAGTACCATCGTGATAACTAATATTGGTGTGGAGATAACAATTTATGTACCACCAATAAGGGGAAGGCCAGTTATGACAGCAGCCGAAAGTGTAGGAACAGCGGGTATAAATTGTCCACACAGGGTTTCCGGTACCCATTTCCACCGCTCGGATCAAGTGGGCGTTTTTATCCATAACCACAAGCTGGCTGATTTCTTCCTGAGTATCCAGACCGAACATTGAACCAGCAGATGACACCTGGAAGGTGTTCAGAATAGTCAACTCAATCGCATCACCTCCCACGGGAAGTGTTCCCTCGGGAATCGAACTGTCACGTCCATCCTCATCCACCCATCCCAGGGCTGTGAGGGCAACGACGAACAGAAATATCAGATATTTCATCCTGTCTCCTTTCTTTCAAACATGTTAAGTATATTTAAAATATGAACGGGAAGCGACATACGAAAAGTGAATCCGGCTCAGCAGCTGCCCTGGAGCGGGTTCGTTTTGATACATGAAAAGGAAATACAGCATTCACTCCGGACTTTGACAGGTGTATGTTTTCAACAGTATTATCTGTCTGGGAAAAGGAGGGAAGCAAAGCTTCCCGTGCATGAATAGGTTCAATACGGAGTGAAGAGATGAAAAAGTGTTTATTGTTTATTATGCTGGGTACTGTTCTGCCGGGAGGTTTGATCCGGCAGGTATCAGCACAGGAAGTACTTGAACAAAAACCTGCTGAATCCGAATATTGGATCAACGGCGGTTTTGGCCCCGCCAAACCAGATTATGGATTTGGTCTTACAGGCTCTTATCGAACGGGTTTGCATATTTTCTCAGCGCGCTTTTTGTATTCCACCGAGGTAGCTATTTTATCCGACTCCAGAGAGTTTCTGGAAGGGGCAATCTTATCAGGGCTGGCGTGGAGTACAACATATGGTTTGATCAGTCTTGAGACAGGCATCGGTTTTGTTGGTGGAAGCTGGGATTTATCCGGTCAAAGCGAAATTGAAAGTTTTACTACCATAGGATTACCAGTTGCAGTACAGTTGTTCTGGACTCCCACCGAGAAACTGGGTATAGGCTTGTACGGTTATGCCAATTTCAATTCGCAGGAACACATGGGCGGTTTACTTATCTGTCTGCAGCTGATCAATTTTGCCGGTTAGAACTGTGTCTTCAAACTCCCCCAGGTGGATTGCTCAAGCGCTGACTCGGTGAACTGAACCTCGGCTATCCATCGGATCGTCCCATATACT
>JAIOQY010000134.1 GCA_021108435.1 Candidatus Aegiribacteria sp. | reverse complement strand
GCGTGAAAACATGTAAGCCGGGCGTCCCAGTTCTCGAATGATCTCATCGTGAGTATTGCCTCCACCGTTATCACGGATGTCTATAATCATTCCATCACGGTTCATACCTTCAGCGAACAGATCTATCAGGAAATCATCAACACTTCTGCTGCTCATGGATGGAATGTGCAGATAACCCACTCTCCCATCAGTCAGCCTTGCTACTTCCCTTCTGTTTTTCTCGATCCATTCGTCATACAGGAGATCTTCGATTCTCCAGATGGAAACCGGTTCAATGTCTATGTCGAGTGCTTCATTGTTTCTGAGCACATTAAACCCTGTCTCCCTGCCGCTTCTCTGAAGAAGCGCTCTGTAGAGATTGTCGTTTGCTCCCACTGGAAAACCTTGAATCGAGATAATGATATCACCCGGAAGAATAAGGGAACCATCCAGATCGGCAGGGGAATAGGGTATTACACTATCCACACGGATTCCATTACCGTTCCAGTCATAATCAGGGATTATACCCACTGAACCAGATCTTGGGGAAGAATCAAAATACCATGATCCGGATATACCAAGATGCGATGCGGAGAGTTCTCCGAGCATCCTTCTTACAACGTCATTGAAATCCTCGTTTATGATGCTTGATACGGCTCTTTCGCGATATTTGGAACGCATTGCGTTCCAGTCAACCTGATGCATATCAGGATCGTAGAAGTTATCTCTTAGAAGTCTCCATGCTTCATCGAATTTCTGCGCCTGAAGCAAAGGTATCGAACGCCAGACCGGCATTCTCCATCCAAATACTCCTCCTGCTCCGCCATTAACTGAGGTCGATCTTACAAGGCCGCCTATGGCGAGATAGTAAATCTCTTCATCGCTGGTAATCTGAATACCTTCGGGAGCTTCACCTGTCCATGTCAATCTCGTAAGTGACTCACCTTTCCAGTCAACTGTCCAGAGGTCCATTCTGTCGTTGCTGTCCCAGGCTGGAAAAGCTATTATTCTGCCGTCCGGCGAAGTTCCATAGAAATCGTAGGATCCTTTAACCGTACATAGAGTTTCCGTTCTTCTCTGAAGACCGTCCCATTCGATTTCCACTGTAACACGGTGATCGTCAAGAAGAGCTTCCCGCTCTTCATCGTCACAGTCCCAGTCCTCTCTTGTCAGCCAGACCTGCTTTATCGAGTAATTTCCATCATCCGTCCTGCTTGCGTACAGTATCCTCCGACCGTCTTCAGGCCAGAAAGGCTGAAAGTCATCGTTAGGATGACGGCTGATATTGAAGGGCTCACCGCCCCTGGAGGATACAATGAATATTTCCTCCCTGTGTGCGAGTACAGGCACACTGAAGGCAAGCCACATCCCGTCGGGTGACCAGGAGTGGTGGAAAATTTCCGAGATTCCGCAAAGTGTGATATCCTGTTCAGTTCTTATATCAATCACATGGAGCCTGCCCGGACCATCGAGATATGAGATTCTGTTTCCATCGGGTGACCAGACCGGTCTGGTGGCTACATCCGCGGAGGTTGAAAGGATATGAACATCCGGAAATGCCGAATCAAGCAGAATGGTATCCTGCAGTTCAGCATTCGCGAGTGCCAGCTCAATTAAACCATCATACTCGAGAGTGAAGGCCAGAGACATTCCATCGGGGCTCCAGGCTGGATGCCTGACTCTGGCGGAACCGGAATAAACCTCAATCATGTCTTCAAGGTTGTTGTCGGAAATTCGCCCTGCGAACAGGTCGCCAATTCCCACCACAGCCATCTGAATACCGGACGAGTCAACATCAAAGCAATCGGTCGAGTATCCAACCGTCTCTCCATACTGCATAGGAAAAGGGTAATCGGTATTTGAGTCAATATTGATTAAGGATACGGACCACCCGGGGACATTCATCGAGAACAGTCTGCCTTCATACTCGAAAACAACGATTCCGCCGGTTGAGCTTATAGCAGGATATGTGATATCTCCTTCGGAGAAAAATGTTCTTTGAAGCGGTTCTTCCCCCGGAAAAATACTCCAGATGGCGTTATGACCTGATGAATCTTCCATTACAAAGAGAATCTCACCTGTAATCGCGGAATACATGGGCCATTTTTCATCGAGTTCAGAATCGATCAGGATCTCCCATGTTTCTCCGGAGCCGATCCAGATATTCCTGGAGGCCGATCCGCTGTAGTGCTTTCGCCACCAGGGGGTAAATCCTCTTTCAATCGCTAACCCTCCGGGCAGCACACATGTATTCTGAGTCTCAACTCTGGCAACCGGTCGCGGAGTACCGCCTGAGACGGAAACCGAGTAAACCCAGTCATCTCCGCCTTCTCTTGACGAGAGGAAATAGATAGAGTCAGCTGATGAGTTCCAGCAGAGTACACGATCCTCACCGGCATGAAACGTCAGACGGGTTGATTGTCCTCCGGTGGCATTCATTACATATATATCTCCCCCGCCGGTTCTGTCACTGGTGAATGCGAGTCTTTCCCCGTCCGGAGAATAGCTGGGAGAAGTCTCAATACTCTCACCGGGAACAAGACATCTCATGGTTCCTCCGGTTAGCGGAGCTTCCCATATATCTCCTCTGAAGCAGAATGCAACGGTTTCACCGTCCGGAGATGGGCAGGGTTCTCTCAGATCGGACATCCCGCCTGAAAGCAGACTTAGAACCAGGAGACCCTTCATCAAAATCATGTATCGCTCCTCTCTGCCAGAATCAGAAGTCTTGGTGAATACCGTTTATCCCAGGGGGAGTAATCGTAATCCCCCCAGATCGATACTATATTCAATCCAGCTTCCCTGATGTCATGCAGAAATTCTCCCGCAGATATCAACGCGAGTTCAAGAACCATGGATGAAGTACCTTCAGGAACCGAACTTCCGGAGTATTCCATATCAAAGGATATAATTCCCTTTTCTCTGTCGTGACTTACAGTCTCCACAAGACGAAGTGAAAAGCCATCTTTCCGGTAATGATATCGCTCAACATTCTCTTCGTCTTCCCTGTCATCGAATCTGGGACATGTCTCGGCGAAGAACTTTCCCCGGGGATGAAGTACACGGGCAACTTCTGAGAGAAGGTTTCTCCGGTCATCTCTATCCAGAATGCAATGAATTCCATTGTATGGAAATAGAATGAAATCAAGGCTGGATTCCAGCAGTGGCAGCTGCTGTCCCAGTCCTCTTATACAACGGACTCTTTCGCGGTCATCGGGAGTCCAGAGTTCAAACATGGACGCTGACGGCTCAAGTCCTACTGTAAGTGAATCACTACCCAGAACACCGGCCAGTCTTCCGTCACCCGCTCCGATTTCCATGCAACTTCCCCGATGTCGTTTTCGCAACTCACCATAGAATTGAAGTTCACGATGATCGGGAGGAAATATCAGTTTCTCTTCAATTGAGAATAAAGGGCCGTACCGTTCCCAGAGATCTACTTCTGGTTTCAATCCGCAGGTTCCACACTGAAGCCTGCTCTGATCAATGCGGCCGCAGCAACCCCCGGCATTGATTTACCGTTTCGCAGCCCGCAGGAGGGACTTTTTTCCTTTAGATAGATAATAGATGGTTTGACTGCGTTCGCGAGTGAGACGGACAGAGAAGCGCCTTTTAGGAAGAAAGATGTTACCTTTCCGGGGACGTCGCGCAGAAGTACTTCCGCCTTGCCGTCAAGGACTGCGAAACCATCATCCCCTGTAATCTCCGCTGGTTCTCTCGGAGTAGTGAGACCGCCAAGTCTTTCAGGACAGAATGGAAGACATTTTCCGTTTCTGAGCATACGCACATATTTTTCAACAGGTTTGGATTTTCCGTCGTATCTGCACGGAATTCCGCATAGACAGGCACTGACAAGGATCGAATTACGGTCAGAATACCGCCGCATGGGGCCCTTCCCTTATTATATAATCCTCAGGGTCAACCTGTACTCCGTCTATCAGTACTTCGTAATGCAGATGCGGTGCGACAGACCTGCCTGTAGAACCAACCCTGGCAATAAGATCACCACGCATGACACGCTGACCAGCAACTGAACATAATGATGAACAATGAGCATATCTTGTTGAAACGTGCTCAGTATGCCTGACCACGATATTAAGTCCCCAGCCGCCTGTCCATCCACCGAAAATGACTACTCCATCCGCTGGAGCATATATGGGAGTGCCGCTGACACATGCCAGATCAATGCCCTTATGATATCGAACCGCACCTGTGAACGGATCAATCCTGGGACCGAAATCACTCACAAATATGCCGTCAACTGGCCAGATAGTAGGAATTTGAGCCAGTTCACTCTTTCTTTCAATGAAGAAGTTCACCAGTGAATCGTAGGCCATCAGTTCCGCGGAAGCCAGACGTTCAGCCAGAAGCACCTCCATTTCCAGATCGTCAATATATCTGAAAATATCATTTCCGGGAGGTTCTACAGGTGTGTCGTCTCTATGAAATAGTCCGGAAAAATCCAGATTCAGTCCGGCTCCAGCTACAAGAATCTGTTCCTCACGTATTAGTATTCTCTCAAAATCAAGCGTAAGATCTCTTACCCGTCTTGAGAGCTGATACACTTCTCCCCGAAGCAGGATAAGTTCCCTTTTGCTGTCAATAGAGACCTGATTCCTGCCATTTTCGCGGCCAATAATGAAAAACAGCGTCGCCAGTCCGGTAAGAAATAAAGCGGAAATGAGAATGAACAACCTGAATTTGACGCTCGTCAGATTGTAGGGTTTACTTCTTCTGCCGGATTTGTGCGGTATCCAGTGTATCGTACCTAAGGGCATCTTCTCAACCTTAATCGCTACTTCAGATAAAGAAGAAGGTTTTTATTATCTGATTTATCATTAAGCTTTGAGATAGCTCTGTTCTTGAGCTGACGAACCCTCTCCCTGCTGATACCCATGGTTCTGCCAATTTCAGCAAGTGTATGCCTTCGGTCTGTATTGATTCCAAAGAACAGCTGTATGATGGTTCTTTCGCGCTGGTCAAGGATATCAAGCATCCCGGCAACACTTCTCCTCATTGCGGAAAGCACCACTGCTTCATCGGGCGGGACATCATCATCGTTAGAGATCATTTCCTGGAAAGTCTTGTCGCTACCCTCATACACCGGACTGTCAAGTGATAAATGTGTGCTGTGAATGGACATCATACATTCTACGTCATCTCTGGATACATCCAGCTCATCCGCTATCTCATTTGTTGATGGATTTCTTCCAAGTGAATGTCCCAGTTCGCGCGCAGCCCGCCCCATCTTGTACAGCTCTCCTACTCGATTCAATGGCAGACGGACAATTCTCGATTGCTCTGCAAGTGCTTGCAGGATCGCCTGTCTGATCCACCAGACAGCATACGTAATGAAGCGGCAGCCCTTACTCTCATCAAATCCCTTGGCGGCCCTTATAAGCCCTACATTCCCCTCGTTTATCAGATCTTCCAGCGCAACACCCTGGTTCGCGTACTGTTTTGCAATGCTTACAACGAATCTGAGATTAGCCTCTGTCAGCTCGTTAAGAGCTTCCTGCTCACCTTTTCGGATCCGTTTTGCGAGCGATGCTTCCTCCGCGGATGATAGTGTTTCTTTACTTCCGATTTCTCTCAGGTATAGCTCAAGTGACCTGCCTTCTGTTCGCTTGGTCGCCAAAACATCCGCCTTTCAAATGAATAGATTCACATGTTATAATTAAGAATAAGCATTATGGTTCCCGTAACGTTTCAGAAATTTTGCGTAGGACCGTAATCTGTCAAGGGGTTGGAAATTGTCAACCCCTTCTCATGCAGGGTATTGTTATTCTTTATCATGCATGTTGTTCATCAAAATGATTTGCTGGATATTCGACGTTATTCTTATCCTGTCAAGTGTCACAGGGGTTGACGTGTCAAGTCCGCAGGAATACCGGTTCCGGTGCACCTGTTGAATTATGACAGCATATTCAGGCGTGAAAGAGGTATAATTCTGGATTGGAGCACTTTCCCGAGAGAAAAGACTGACTGCAAACTCTGTGGTTCGAATTGCTTTTCTCTTCTGAGTATCCAGATGACATGGCCTGTTGTCAGATGCAGGAACTGCGGATTTGTCTATCTGGCTGAACGTCCTTCAGAGGACGAACTTACAAAAATGTACAGCAAATCCTATTACGAAGATGGAGACGTGGGTTACAAGGGCTACGTCAATATTTTTGAGCAGTATCACGACACATTCCTCCGGATTTTCAGGCGCAGGCACCGCGATCTTATCAAACGCACAAGCGGAAGAAGACTGCTTGAGGTCGGGTGCGCATATGGATTTCTTCTTGACTTTCTCCGATCGAATGGCTGGGAAGTTACCGGTATTGAAATAAGCCCTCTTTCTTCGGCCCATTCGCGAGATCAATTAAATCTGAATGTCCATACCGGAAGTGTGGAATCCGTTACTTTGCCAGAAGGTTCTTTTGACGTAGTACTCCTTCTTGATGTACTCGAGCACCTTCACCGCCCATTCGATACTCTCCGGCGCATTCGATCACTTCTTGCTCCCGGCGGAATTCTTGTTGTTCAGTGTCCATGGGAACTCTTCCACTGGGAAGAAGTTGCCGAAGCCCGTTTGAAACGTATGAAGCCGGGTACGATAAAGCCGGACGCGGTTCCGGCACATCTATATTTCTTCCAGCCCTCATCGCTGGAAGGTTTTCTGCGAAAAGCAGGATTCAGTATCATCGGAAGACAATCAGGTAATTATGGGTCGATAAGAAGACTGGTTGACCCGCCGATCATTGGAAAAGGGAACATTATTGAGCGGTTCTTTCGCTATGTTTACTTTCGCCTGGGGCTTCAGCGCCTTCTGTACCTGATCGCCAGATTAACGGGTTTCGGAAACGGTATCATCAGATATGCTGTTCCATCACCGGATAACGCAGACCAATGAAAGCAATTGTCTTATGCGCTGGATCGGGAACCAGGCTCAGGCCTCTAACGGATGCAATTCCAAAACCTCTGATAGAAATCACAGGATTCGTTCTGCTTCATGACATTCTGCTTCATCTGACGCAGCTGGGAGTTACTGAAACAGTTGTTAACGGGTCCTGGAAGGCGGAAATGATCAGAGACTTCATTGCAGGCTCTGATCTCCCTCTTAAAACATCTTTTCAGCTTGAGGAGGAACCGCTTGGTACGGCAGGCGCGGTTCGAAGGGCTTTACCGCTTCTGGGAGACGAATTCCTTGTGGTTTATGGTGACAATCTGACAAGACAGCCTCTGGAATCTCTTTTCAAGGTTCACTCCAGATTGAATTCTGAAATCACAATCGCGCTATCTCCGACTGGTGATCCTTCAAGCAAAGGGATTGTCATTACCGGTCCTGACGGCAGAATTTCCCGTTTCCGAGAAAAACCTCCTCCTGAACTTGCTGAATCGAACATGGCTAATTCCGGGATATATATCTGCAGAAGTTCAGCTGTATCACATATCGAGGATGGCAGCTTCAGTGATTTCGGACTGGATGTATTTCCCGGATTACTCAGGGAGGGAAGAATTCTTGCCGCTGATACTCCAGGCGGGTATACAAGGGATATAGGGTCTCTGAAAAGCTACCTGATTGCCTGCCATGAAGTTCTTTCAGGTCAGGTGAAACCGTATATAAAACCTTCCTGCATAAAGAATGGGATTTTAATTGAAAACAGCCAGTCGTATGCGGAGATTGAGATCATGGGTACATTATGGGTGCAGGAAGGAGCAACTATCGAAAATGGATGCTGTCTTGAGAACTGTGTGGTGCTTTCCGGAGCGAAAGTCCGACACAACAGCTTTTTAAAAAACACTCTGGTTCTACCGGATTCTGATGTTGATGAAGGAACCAGAGCAACCGACAAATACCTGTCAATATTCTGATTGGAGACAGTATGCTGAAAGATATTGGAACCTACCTTGATCAGGTGAGCGCACTTGCTCTTAAAATACCTTCAGAGGACATCGAGAAGATTATTAAAACTCTTCTTAATACATACTATTCTGAAGGAAGAGTTTTTATTTTCGGTAATGGCGGCGGAGCATCTACATCCAGCCATTTTACATGTGATCTCGCGAAGGGAACCGTTACGCCTGATAAACCAAGATTCAAAGCAATATGCCTTTCCGACAATATACCGCTGATAACCGCATGGGCGAACGATACAGATTACACAAATACATTTGGAGAACAGCTGAAAAATCTGGTTGAAAAGGGTGATGCGGTCATCGGACTGTCTGGAAGCGGTATGAGCCCGAACGTGATAAACGCGTTCCGCATCGCGAACGACGAAGGCGCTGTTTCAATTCTGCTATCCGGTTTCGAAGGCGGAGAAGCTGTCAAGGTTGCTACAGAATCAATCATTGTACCCAGCGAAGATATGCAGCAGATCGAAGATGTTCATCTTATGCTGTGTCACATAATCTTCAGAATCATCCTAAAAAGAATAAGAGAAGGGTAATATCAGGAATACGTCTGATTTCTGAATACTTCTTCACCGTCAGCAAGGAAGTAATTCAAAGCGTTACTGAAAATCCCCGGATCAGTTTTACTCTCCTTTGGAAACCTGCTCTCCCAGAGTTCCCACGATTTGTGGATCTCCCGCTCCATAACCTCTGGAAGATTTCCCTCATCTCTCGCTTTTTCAATGATCTCGCGATTGTAGACAAGTATATCACTGGCAAGAACCCGCGCGAATCTCATAGCATGTTTGAGATTTTCATCCATTTCAACCGGTATTGGCGGAATTTCAGGTTTCTCCGGTTTGGGAGGATGAATCATAAATACTTCAGAACATTTCCTGCAGCGAAACCGTTTGGGGGAGTCACCAATTTTCTCTGATGGAATGTTATACTTGCAATTACAGCCCGGACAATTAACAATCATGTATTCAACCTCCTGTGCAGGAATTCCCTTAACCTGTGTATACCTCTTTGGATATCATCCGCAGAAGCCGCAAAGGAAATTCGAATATACCCTTCAGCTCCAAATGCCGATCCGGGTATTACAGCTACTCCTTCTTCGAACAGAAGTTCGCTGCAGAATCTGTTTGTGTCAGCCTTTTCAGGATCAGTGAGCAATCGAGGGAAAACGTAAAACGCGCCATCCGGCTTTTTGAATTCCAGACCATCAACCCCGGCTAGAAGCTCACAGACCAAATCCCTTCTCATTTGGAAAGATTTGTGCATTTCTTCTTTTTCCCTGTTTGCTTTTCCCTCGAGCGCGGCAAGGGCTGCCCACTGAGAAATGGAACAGGGATTTGAAGTTGAGTGAGCCTGAAGTATTCCGGCAAGTCTGGTCCATTCGCTGCATGCAAGAGAGTACCCTATTCTCCACCCGGTCATGGCATAGGTTTTGGATACTCCTGAGACAACAGCTGTTCGATCTTTGAGTAATGGGTGGAAATCTAGAATATGCGGCACACCGGAATCAAGATATGCCAGATCTTCATAGATATCATCTGAAATTACCCACATGTCCGTGTCAGCAACCGCATCCGCAATCTCCCTCATGAAGGAGACGGAGGGAACAAAACCGGTGGGATTGGAGGGATAATTAAGAAATACTCCCACGGCACCCTCTTCGGCTGCTTTCCTGATTTCTGAGCCGTTCATGCCCCCCTCGGGAAATACAGGTATTCCGCCTGAAGCTTTGATCATCTCGGGGTAGCTTACCCAGAATGGCCTTGGCAGGAGAACTCTGTCTCCGGGATTAATCGCTGCCCGAACAAGATTGGCAAGATTGTGCTTCGCTCCACATCCCACAAGTACATTGGATGATAACCAGTTTACGTTTCTTCTTCTGGAATACTGCGCGGCAACAGCCTCTTTCAGCTCAGGTATCCCTGTGCTTGCTGTATATCCTGTTTTCCCCTCTCTGATTGCATCAATACCTGCCTCTGCGATTGGAATCGGTGTAGGAAAATCCGGCTGTCCGGCGGAAAGGGAAATGATATCTCTTCCCTCGCGGCTGAGTTCCCTGGCCCGCGTGCTGAGCTGCAGAGTCGCAGAAGGGGTGAGTGACATTGCGGTTCTGGAATAATCCATCAGTACATCCAATCGTCGGATTTACTTTCGGCCGAAGGGGCGAATCTTTTCTCAAGAGCTTCTCTTACACCTACTGTAACAATAGTTGAAAGATCACCACCGAATCTTGCTATCTCTCTGACAATTGTCGAAGACAGGTACATGTTCTCCTCAGACGGCATAAGATATAAACCTGATATCTCCGGTGCCAGTCGTCTGTTAACCAGCTGCATCTGGAATTCATACTCAAAATCGGAATTCGCTCTCAATCCCCTGATAAATGTCCTGCAATCAGTCTTCTTCATGTAATCGACAAGAAGAGAATCAAATGATGTTACACTGACTCTGTCTATTCCCGTTTCAAGCATTGCCATCTTCATCAGATTAACCCTTTCCTCGACAGGGAAACAGAGTTCTTTCGAAGATCGCGCTACTACTGCTATTTCAATATGATCGAATATGTTCAGTGCTCTTCTGATAATGTCAATATGGCCGAATGTTACGGGATCGAATGTGCCGGGATAAATAATATTCATTCTGTTTCTTTTAGTACTTTCCACATGAGATGAGTTCCTCCGTATTTCCTCATTTTCCAGTCATGCTGTAATATTGCTTCAGTTCCGCATTCAGCAAATACCATTCCATCTTCTGATAGAATCCGTTTCCAGTCTACACTGTCAATCCATTCGTAAAGTTTGTGATGATCGTATGGCGGATCAATGAAGACTATGTCCGGTTTCGAATCCAGTTTGGGAACCAATTTCCGAACGTCGCCTTTAAGCACTAAAGTATATGCAGCAGCACCTAATTCGCGAATGGCCGAATATATGAAGGATGCGGCAAGAGGATTTATGTCTACGAATACACATTCCGATGCGCCCCAGCTTAACGCTTCAATCCCTACTGCTCCAGTGCCGGAGCATAGATCCCATACAGTTGCATGATTGACGAGTGAGAATCCCGCTATATCAAGAAACGCTCCCCGAACGAGAGACGATGTAGGCCTGCATAAATGGGAAGAAGGGCGGAGAATGTGTCCTTTCCACTTTCCCCGCCCCAGTCGAATCAATCTGACCCGTTATTAATACGGTCTGATTATGTGAGGAGTTACGAATATTACCAGCTCGGTCTGATCCATACGGTCAGAGTTGTAGGAGAAAAGCAGATTTCCAAGCAGTGGAATCTGACCCAGCAGCGGAATTGCTTTTCTAACGGTAGTATGCTTGCTTCTCATTATCCCGCCTATAACCGCTGTGGCGCCATCGTCTATCATTAATGTTGTATTCGCGCTCTGAGTCAGGATTATAGGCTGCTGCGCAGATGTTGCTTCACCTGACAGTTCACTAACGCTAGGCTGTAGCTCAAGTGTTACATTGTTGTCCGCATTGATGTGCGGAGTGACTGTCAGTTCAACACCAATCTTGTACATGGAGATATATGTATTTCCACTGGCATCCTGAAGAGTAAGCGGAATTTCCTTTCCGGACATAACGGTACCCGTCATGTTGTCAATTATGGCAATTCTGGGTTCAGACAGAATGTGCGCATGATTATTGGTTTCGAGGAATGTCAGCGCCGCGTTAATATCAAGAATATTCGTAATCGTACCAAAGGATATTGAAGCGGTTTCGCTTCCAACAGCAAGCCCTGAAGAACTCATACCTCCGTGGATGAGATCATTTGACCTGTTCAGGTTACCTACCGACCAGTCAATACCCATCTCATTCGCGTATGCGACATCGATCTCAACAAGTTTTGCTTCGATCATCACCTGGGCTGTGGGACTGTCGAGTATTGGCAGAAGTCTCCCGATTTCCTGAAGCTTGTACGGAATATCCGTGATTATGATGGAATTTGTCCTGTCATCGACAGATATCTGTCCCCTGGTGGATAAGGCTGTAGTGAGCGCGTTGTTGATACTTTCCGCGGTGGCATACCTTATCACGAAAACTTCGGTTTGAAGATCCTGCAGATTCTCTCTTTCATTGCGAGTGGTAGCCATCTGATTGATTTCATCATAGAAAGAGTCTCGAGGCATTACTCGAAGTACATTCCCCTGCATGCTCGCTACAAGTCCCTGAGAATTTAGGATCGCGGTCAAGGCATCTCTCCAGCCGACATTCTTCAGTCTGGCTGTTACAGATGCAGTATAATTCTCAGGAAGTATGATATTCAAACCGCTTACATCAGATATGGATCTGAGAACAGTTCGAAGACTTGCGTCAACCACATCGATTGTAATGTTTCTTCCCCCGGATCCGGCCCATTCCACCGGGAATCCATCATCAACCTCACGATGACTTTCACTTATCCTGACACCTCTGGCAGAACTGGAAGTAATCTGCCCTGATAAAGTTGTTGAAGCAGGTGAAGAGAGTGGAGCGACATCTCCACCCGTGATGACAGGTTCAACATACTCCGAAGTAGCTGACCAGGAGGCAAAAGGGATTCCTGAAGGATCTGTATTCATTTCAAGGATAAGTTGATTGTCGTTGAGAGAAGCACTGTAATTAAGCAACTCACCGTTGACATCGATGATAATTCTAACGATTCCTTCGGGCGGAGCTTTGTACTGACTGGTTCTGATTGATGTTACACCGCCTCTGCCGACTGAAAAGTCCATAGAAGGCAGTGCATGAACCGCATCACCTATATCCAGAACAATCCTCATGGGATCTGTCAGTAGGAATCTTTCGTATGAGATAGATTCATCAGCAGTAATTGTGACAAGAGTCACGTTGCCGCCGGGCACTACCGAAATATCGGTAATCCTGTACGCTACAACCGGCATTGCCAGAAGCAGCAGAAGACTACTTACGGTAAACAGACGCATCACAAACCACCTTCTTCATGTAGACGCAAGGAGTAAATGGTTGGAATTGAGGTCTCCCCTCCACCTCTCGCGCTATAATTAATAATAACATCCTGAATTACAATAACTTCATTACTGGTAATCTCAGCCACATGTGAATTATGTGCCAGGTCTGTACCCTCGTAGAGTATGTACGGAACTCCACTTCCGTCTTCGACGAGTGCCTGGTCTCCACCTATCGGATCCAGAGTGATACCTACCAGTCTGAATTCCTCAATCGAAATGCTGCTGAGATCGCGTCTTGCATCTCTTCCTTCATCTGAGAATTCGGTGAAGGGATCAGGTCTGACGGAAACGGATTCATATATTCTGAAAGTCCCGCTTCCCGACAGTAGCATATCCTCGACCGATTCAGCTGAACCCTGCATGCCTTCAGTGTTCTGGCCGGCTAAAGAGCAGGACACTCTTTCGGTTTCATAGTAAGGCAGATTTGTTTCAACTGATCCCAGTTCAGCGAATACTGTCATTCCATGATCATCAATTGCCCAGAACGGCTCCCTGAAATGATCAAGAGAAATAAGTTCCAAGGGAATGAATGATGGTGATTCAGCCAGGATTTCATCTGGCGCTGTCACTGAAAAAATACCTTGTTCTGTCAGTACAAGCCCGTCTGAGTAAAGATGGCCGCTTGAATGAAAACTCCATTCCCCGACGGCTGTTCTAACAAATATACCATCATTTGAACCCAGATAGAGTGTGCTCTGTGAAGCTGCAAGAACATATCCGTCAGGCGTATCCTCGAATTGCCAGAGATTAACAGATGGATCCAGCAGTGCAATTCCACTATCCTGAAGCCTGAATATCCAGTCCTGCTCGATCAGTTGCAGATCTCCTGCAGGCTCCAGTTGCTGATCAGGAGAAAATACTTCAAATCCACTTTCACTCTTTATTGCTACAGCACCTGTCTCACCAAGGATTGCCACGTTTCCATTCCGGACCTCAAGTTCTACAGGCTTGAATCCTTCCGGCAGCGCTTCATGTGTTATATCACAATCGAAAACACTGAACTCGAGCAATTCATTCTCCGTAAGAAATATCGGGTTCTCGCCCAGAATATCCAGATCAAGGATATCTGTGATACCCTCGATGAAATATGCTTTCCATTTGGAATCAGAAAGGCTGAATTCCAGAAGATTTCCTCCTTCGAACAGCAGCCAGGTTGAAGATGCTCCTGCATCTGTAAGCAAAGGTGGAGACTGTGACAGCTTCAGCTCGATCCAGCCATGAATATCCGGATGAGATACAACTGTTACAGCAGTATCTGTGTGATCCATCATGTCTGCTGAATCATCAGTACTGTTACAACTGGAAAATATGAACAATCCCGCAGTCATTAGAAGGGCTGTGAGTGTTCCTTTTGAAATACTCATAAAACTTCTGCTCCCTTCCTATGGCTGCACGAAGGCTGACACTGTGAAAGACGCCTCCATATTGTTGTAATTTCCATCAGAAGCCTTCTGCTGGATTACTGACAGGTTGGATACGGAAGTAATCATCATCTGCTGCGTAAGTTGATCCAGAAAAACTCCGAGCCTGTGAAAACGTCCGGAAATTTGTACCTGCCAGCCGTAAATCAGGTAATCTCCCTGCGTAACGGGAGGCAGCGGAGTGAGAACCTTGATATGAAGCCCGCTGTTTTCAGCCTTCTCAGTCAGCATATCGAGAACTTCATCCTGATCATAGCTGCGTGGAAGATATCTATCGAGTTCAGCAAGCTGCTGGGAAAGAAGATTGATTTCCTGTTCGGTTATCGCCATGTCAGATGATGTACCTGATTGAAGCGAGATCAGCTCAGTCTGCTTCATTTCAAGATTCTGTTCGGCGATCTCTATCCTGTCAACAAGATCGGCGGATATCGATCGAGGATAGAGGTAGATCAAAGCTACAACCAGAAGAACACCTAATATTAGAATATAAGACCTGGGGTCTCGAAGATATTTATTCATTTCTCCCCCCTTACCTGTCTCCCGTTATTAAAGCAGTCATTTTCAAGACCCATCGGGTTGCGTGAAATCTGCCAGATCAATTGCATACAGTGACAGTGTATCACCACCGAAAACAGTGAATTCAGCACCAGCGCCATATTCGTATATCATGCCTCCATTGATTGCTGTTACTGTGAATACGGCACTGCCAGGAGTAGAATCATTCGTAGATTTGCCTCCGGCGGCTCCTCCCTCTTCCGTTTCATTGTATAACTGAATTTCTATTACATATTCACCTGAAGCATCAGTTACTACGGCATAGGATTCCTGGGTTCCTTCTGTAATTACACCAATACCCTCGGCAGGCTGAATGAATGCCGAATCAACATAGATAGTACCGGTCACCCATATTTTTGTATCCTCCATACCGACAGGATTACACCCGGCGACCGCAATAGCAAGCAGTATACCCGATGCCAATATTGTCTGTTTCCTCATGATTCCTCCCCTGCATTTCCAGGATTATCCTCTGATTCTGCATCATCATCCTGGTCCGCAAATATGCTGGTTAAATCTCTTGAAGCTCCAGCAAATTCACCAACCAGTGATGATAGTGCTAAAGGATTCACGCTAATTGTCATCTCAAAATTATATCTTCTGCTTCCAGTTCTACCTGCCTCTGAAGCAAGCGTATAAGTCTGTCCATAATCTTCAAGCGAGAATAGTGGTGTGTGGCCATCCGGCATTATTTCAACAACATCACGCTGAAATTCAATAATATCTCCCCATGTTTTGGCTACACCGGAGATACCGATTTCCCGCGGGCCAACGATCAGACTTGTAATATAAATACCCTTTTCACCCTCGGCACCCGGAATGATCACTTCAGGATAGATTGCCCGGCAGAGGTATTCAACAATATAGACCGTATACTTCTGATTGAGTGAAAGATCAAGTATTTGCTGGTGTTTTCTTTCAACCAGACTTCTCAGTCTATCAGCTTCAACCTGCTGATCAAGCCTTAAACCAAGCTGTGATATCTGTTCTGTGATCTGATCAATTTCCTGATTCAGTTCCGTTTCCTGAGTCTTCAGATCCTGATAATCCATATATGCTATTACTCCACCGGCAACAAGAGCAAGATATGGAACAATACAAAGAATTGTCAGTATGGAAGACGGTTCAGCAGACGAAGGGGTTACGGAAGCAGCTTTCCTCTTGCCTTCAGGCTGTTCAAGTATGTTGATGTCAACCATACTGCTTTCATATCCCCGGAGTGCAAGTCCGATGCATACTGAAAGTACCGCACCCATGGAATCCAGATTGTCATCACTGATGACAATTTCTGGAACCGTAATGTTCCTGAACGGCTGGAAATGCTCAACGGGAAGTCCGTGCTGCTCACTGAGTATTGTCGCGAGTCCAGGCATAAGTGAGCATCCACCGCTGATGTACATTTTATCTATTCTGGTGTTCTCGCCCGAAGCCTGGTATGTAATGAAAGATCTTCTAATACTTGTAGACAGTTCCTCAATAACCCTTCCGATCGCGGTGTGTACTTCTTCTGAAGAAACCCCATCCGGTACGTTACCCTTGAGAACACCCAGGGCAACATCGTATTCAAGACCAAGCGATCTCTGTAACGCTTCAACAAATCTTGATCCGCCTATCGAAAGATCGCGGTTGAAACTGGGAAGACCCTCTCGAACTACAACCATGTTCGTAACCTCAGCACCGATGTTCAGGATTGTGACACACTCATCACCGGTTGGCCTGTAAGCGTGCTGATATGCCCTCTGCAGCGAAAACTGCTCGAGTTCTATTGTTGATGGTTTCAGTCCGGCTCCCTGTAATATGCCGCGATGAAGGTCAACTACCTCTTTCTTTGCTGCGACAAGCAGCACCTCCATCTGCCCCGGAGAGATCTCAGGATTGATTATCTTGAAATCAAGGCTGACTTCATCGATCCTGAATGGGATATGCTGTTCAGCTTCCCACTGGATAGCCTGCCGGGCTTCCTGTTCCGACATCTTTTCCATTGGTATCCTTCGGACTATTACACTTCTTCCGGATACCGCGCTATGTATATTCTTGCTACTGGTTTTAATACCTGCCTGTCGTACGACATCGTGAACAGTATCTATCAGATGTTCGCGGTTTACGACCTCACCATCGACGATAGTACCAGGAGATAGCTCCTGTATAGCATAGTTCGACAGGGTTACAGATTTACTTGATCCTGTCAGTTGTACTACTTTGATCGAATGGCTGCCGATATCAAGACCAACAGTTCCCCCGCCTGATTTTCCGAAGATGAACATTATCTTCCCTTCCTCAGGTAGCTGTCCGCCTGTTTAACATAATACTTCAACTGATCTAATTTTACCTTTGCAATATCATTATTCATAAATTTAATATCATTCATCTTTTTAATCCCTGCAAGTCCCTGCAATTTCTACGTATTGGAACTTTACAACCTTTCAGTCCCTGCGTCAATACCCTAACTTCATAACTATGGAACTATGGAAGTTCATACTTAGCTTGACTCGCAATGTCAAATGGAATATCTTCCCGTTCGGAGGTTGGTATGAAAATGAAGAAAACATCGGGTTTTATTTCAAATATCTCAGATATTCAGGAGCATTCAGCCCCTTCAGTCAGGTTAACTGTCCCCGTCAGACCCGACCAGGAAGAACTGCTGACCAGGATTGCGCGCACTATAACCCAGAACCGCGACAACGAGCACAGATCACAGAGAATAACAAAAGCGACCATAATAAGGGCATACATTGACGCTCTTTCAGCACTGCCAATAAACATCAGTAATATCAGTGATGAAAAAACTCTTCTTCAACACGTACTTGATTCTTTGTCTTAGAAGAGAAATGCTGAGTTCCTGGGGTTATCAGCGTTTTATGATTTCGCTTTTTCCGTCCGGAAGATCCTTCGCGATATAATCTATCTTGTTCAATCTCTCACGCATGAGGTCCGCGGCCTGAAAAAGCTTATTATCTCTCAGTACACCTCGTGTTTCCGCGAGAACACCGCAAAGCTCTTCAACATCAGAACCGGAAGTGATTCCTTTCAGATCAAGCCCCAGAATATCGCCCGAAAGCTCATCCAGGATTTCTCTGAGGAGAGTTCTGTCTGCAGGAGTATCCGCCGAGTCAAGCAGGGCATTTCCGGAACGGACCATATCGAAAATCACCGCCAACGCGCCTGGTGTATTCATATCATCGTCCATCGCCTTACTGAAATCAGCCACTGTTTTTTCAACAATAGAAACTACTTCAGGTGATGGTCTTCCTTCGATAACTGCATGACATGCTCCCAGTCTTGCACTGAATGATGAAAGCCGTTCAAGTCCGCTTCGTGCTGATTCAAGACCCTGATCGGAGAAATCGAGCGGACTCCGGTAGTGGCTTCTGAGAATGTAAAGCCGGATAACCATGGGATCGAACTTTTTAAAGATATCCTTCAAGAGAGTGAAGTTACCCAGACTTTTACCCATCTTCTGCCCATCTACCGTAACCATGTTATTATGGAGCCAGAACCGTGCGAACTGTTTCCCATTGGCTCCCTCACTCTGTGCTATTTCCGATTCATGATGAGGGAAGATATTATCAAGACCTCCACCATGTATGTCCAGCGTTTCTCCTATGTAGCGCATTGACATCGCGGAACACTCGATATGCCATCCGGGATATCCCCAGCCCCACGGAGAATTCCATTTAAGAATGTGATCCTTCCCGGCTTTCTTCCAGAGAGCGAAATCCCTTGGATCTCTCTTTCTTTTGTCTACTGCTACTCTGGCTCCTGCCACAAGTTTATCGATTTTCCTGCCGGATAGTTTTCCATACTCAGGGAAGCTGGTCACAGAATAGTAGACGTAACCGTCTTCCTCGTAAGCATGCCCGTTCTCAATCAGTTTATTAATAAGTTCTATCTGCTCGGGGATATGCCCTGAAGCTCTTGGGGACACATCAGGTCTGAGTACTCCAAGCGCATCCATGTCATCGAAGTACGATTTCGTGTATTTCTCGGTCATTTCCATCGGTTCAAGTTTTTCAATTCTTGCCTGCAACTCGACTTTGTCGAAACCGGCATCGGCATTGTCGGTAAGATGACCAACATCTGTGATATTCTGTACATAACGTACTTTGTAACCAAGATGGCGAAGGTAACGAATAAGAATGTCAAAAGAAACATAGCTTTTTGCATGTCCGAGATGACTGTGACTGTATACCGTTGGTCCGCAAACATAGACTCCGACATGAGGCGGATTGAGAGGAGTGAATTTCTCCTTTTTTCGCGTAAGACTGTTGTAAAGATTCATTCGATCACTCCTTCAGTCGAAGTAGTTGATGTGCATGGCTTTTCGGACGAGTTCCACGGTTTTTCCGCCCTCTCTGCAGGCAGCTTCCGTGCCGGACATGAGTATTTCTTCGACTATACCCGGTTTCTCAAACCTGATTCTTCGCTCGCGGATTGGCTCAAGAAGAGCCTCGATCACTTCAAACATCCGCTTCTTGCACCCAACGCACCCTATTGTTCCCGCTCTGCAGCGTTCTTCAATATTCTCTGACTCAATACTGTTGAATGCTTTCTGGTAAGAGAAGATCGTACATATTTCCGGGTGACCCGGATCATCTTTGTGAATTCTTGCCGGATCGGTTACGGCGGACATGAGTTTTTTTCTGATATCTTCTGATTTATCACTCAGATATATGCAGTTTCCCAGAGATTTTGACATCTTCGCCTGTCCATCCAGTCCGACAAGTCTTGAGATTTCACTCTCCAGACCTTCCGGTTCCGGAAAAACCTTATCGTAAAGTTCATTGAATCTTCTCGCGATGAATCTGGATACTTCAACAACCGGAAGCTGATCCTCACCTACAGGAACGATATCCGCTCTGCAGAAGAGTATATCCGCTGCCTGGCTGACAGGATATCCAAGAAAGCCGTAGGTCATGTTTTCTTCGAATCCATGCTGCTTTGCTTCAGTCTTTATCGTAGGATTATGCCTCAATCGATTGACTGTAATAAACATAGAAAAGAACACCGTTATCTCCGCGATCTGGGGAACCATGCTCTGCAGAAAAATGTTCACCCTGTCGGGATCAAGACCAACGGAGAGGTTATCAAGCGCAACCTGCCTGACATCTTCCGGAAGATGCTCAGGGTGATCAAAATTTGTTGACAGTGTCTGAACATCCGCAATAACTATGAATGTATCGTATTCGTGCTGAAGCCTTACTCTGTTCTCCAGTGAACCGACATAATGTCCGAGATGCAGAGGACCTGTCGGTCTGTCACCTGTAAGAATCCTTTTCATTTCACTCTTCTTTTCATTTGTATCATTTCTCCAGTATGCCCGGTATGTTCGAGTATCTGAAATCCCTGAGATCAATCTCTCCGAAATAGTTGTCGAGAGTACTATAAATACTGTCTACAAGATTCTCGAGTTGAGGACAGATTCTCGCGTAATCTCCAAGGTATCTGAAAGTTCTGGGAACATAACTCAGAAACGAACTGTCACCTGTTTTCCTGTACTGATTGCTGAAGGTTCCTGCTGCTTTTAGACTCCTCTGACATGCCGCACGTGCGACCTGAAACATATTAAGGTTCCCCTGAGCATGAACATACTTCTTGGCCCTGTCCTCCCATGATAATCCAATATCTCTGTAGCTGTCTCGAAGAAGGCTGACCAGATCATATGCAGGTGGACCGAATCGCGCATCCTGCCAGTCTACCATTATCAGTCTATTTTCGTGGATAATGAGATTAGCGGAATGAAAGTCCCTGTGAGTGAATACGGTAGCTTCATCGATCTTGCCGCACAGGATCCTCATTTCTGCCTGCAGCGCAAGAAGATCGTCCATTGGTACGGAAAGCAGTCTGAAGAACAGGCTTTCCAGAGTATTCTCCAGTTCCGCCATAAAAAACGCAGGTGTAAAACTCCTTCTGCCTGCAATCGAACCGGAACAGAATTTGCTGTTAAGCTCCCGCTGCATATGGAAAAGAAGATCAAGAGCATTATCTATGTATTCGCCATACTCATCATCATTAGCATCAAGCAGACGCAAATCACCAAGATCCTCCTGTAAAACCCATCCTTTTTTTGTATTGCAGTCCATTACTGATGGAACTGGAAAACCTTTGGTTGCAAGAAGTTCATGAATATCAAGCCAGGGCCATATAGGGATTGTGCCGCTGTCCATAAGAATCAGAGTGTCCTGACCGGAAAACACTCTCCAGAAAAGTCTGCCTGAAACATCACCATGCAGTTTATCTACTACGACATTATCGCCCATTCTGCTTCGAAGCCAGTCGGCAAGTTCAGCAGTCATTCTTTTCATAAGATGTTTCCGTCTCGACTGCTGCAGAACCATGGAAGGATGGTTTCATCAATACAACCGTTTTCCAGTGTTGAGCCTTCGAGCATAACACTGTTTCTCAAGACTGTTCCACCGGCCAGAATACATCCCGGTCCGATATTCCAGTTTCCTTCAAGCACAACATCGCTGGAAACACATGCATTTGTATGAATAAATGATCCACCAGAGAGGATATTCTCTCGTGCAATGTCGATTCTGCCCATATCCAGCCAGTTACCTTCCATATTACATGAGAAGAGCTTATATCCATTATCCTTTGCCGCAGGAGCCAGTTCGGAAAACAGGCCTGATGATTGACATCTTCGTGAAAGCAACGGAATAGCAGGCTCAACAAGACTGATTCCCCAGTAATGAACCTGATCTCCCCTGCCCGTTCCGAAACATCTGTTTTCATCCATAAGAAGTGGAGAATAACTCCCTTCAGATGGAAAACAACCTGTTAGAACAGTCCAGGATGATTCGGTCTCCTTATGAAACTCCATCATCTGTACTGCATCGAAACCTTCGATGATCATATCAGTATTTACAATCATCCATGTTCCTTCTGTCATTGCAGATGCATGTCTGGCCAGTGTTGCGCACGCACCCAATGGCCTTTCCTCGAAATATACTGAACACATCTCAATTGGCCATACCGATATCAGTTCATTCAGTAACACTTCAGGACACCTTGACGCGTTTATTCTTACTCTTCGAGGACATAGAGCGTAAATCTGTCGGGCAAGTTCAGCAAGAACAGTACTGTTTCCGAAGGGAAGGAGTGCTTTAGGTCGCACAAGAGAAAGAGGTTCAATCCTGGTACCGTATCCAGCGGCAAGGAAGAGAACCCCTTCAATTTCCATACTAGATCAATTTACCAAATCAATTTAGCCGTATATTTCTTTCCTGTTGCAGTCACAGATTCTGACTCTTCGTCTTTGTGGTCGCCAATTACCGTCTTCATTGTATCTTGCAGCGTATAAAACAACTGCCACTCGTTCTTTTCCACACGCAGGACATTCGTCCTTATGAAGCGTTCGGGCTTCGTGAGCAAGTTTAGCGGCAAAAGTTCTTTCCTTCTTGGGCATTAATTTAATCCTCTCCGGTTATAACCGGTATACTGCAGGCTGCGGACATGATATCATCCATCATTTTCCGATCACCTGTCTCGGTGAATATCGCCTGAGCTGTTTCCAGAATTGCAAGCAAACCCCGGCGGACCTGAACAGCATCAAATCTATCTGTAGAAGCCCACCAGAACGGGCAGGAGTATAACATTTTATCTGCCAGAGAGGCAACCCTGTCTGAATTACATCTGAGTGCCAGATTCCTCACATTATCAAGAAGCCCTCTCAAGGATACATGAACCATGTTATCGGTATCATCCCACAGCGGCCATGGTTTTCCAGCTTCCATATCCCCCGCAGTGGTTGACCAGCTGCCTGAAGGAACGGCAGCATCCTCTGAAGGAAACCTGCGAATAAGTTCTGAAGGTGTTACAAGTGAAACTTCATCAAATGATTCAATGCTTGACAAAAAAAGCGAGAGAAATGTTTCAATCGTACCTTTTCTATGATGGCCGAAGGTTTCACCGTCCATCGCTATAAGAAGATAGGAGTCCTCGTCACCAGACCAATCATGCATGCCTGAGATAATCTCATTTGCCATTTCGCTGCCATTATCTCCATGAAATGAGATTCTGTTGCTCCAGAAATTGCTTCTGAGCAGAACTGCCAGGCCATCAACGAAAGGGATAGCCCTGCAGGGAACCGCTCTTCCAGTCCACGCCCACGGAACATCGTCAGTTACAGTCCAGGTATATCCCATATCATGAAGGAGGGGAGCAAGTGATGGAGAATAAGCCATTTCGGGAGGAAATACTCCCTCGGGATTATAATTCGCGCCAAGCACCCGCGAATTGCCTCCTCTGTTCAGCTGAAGCTGTCTTCTTATATCATATTCATTAATCAGCGGGAATATGGGATGGTAAGCACCGGAATCAGTGAATTCTATTCCATCTGCGGAAGCAAGATTCCGAAGAGATTCAGAACTTGTTTTATCAAGCTGTTCAGTGAGAGAATAGTTGATATTCACAGCAATCTTTGCCCCTGACTCGAGAAGAAGCTTCGATAAGGGTCTATAGCATTCATTATCAATCCTGATAACAACAGACTCTTCCTGTGTGGGAGGCTGATAAAGATGAAGCAGAAGACTGATGTATTTCAACGGATACTCCTTTTCAGTAATATTCTGTCTCCGGCAGACACTCCAAGTATGGAGGATGCTCTCCCGCAACTGAGAGAAAGCTCCATGCAGCCCTGGCTGCCTGCGAGAAAAAGTAACCCCTGTCTGTTTCCATAAGTTTTTACCCTGGTGACAGGTACGATTCCACCTGCTGGCAGCCTGATTTCAGATGGGTGGAATCCATCAGCATCTGACGGAGACAGCCATAAAACAACATTCCCGAATCGATCTATATGAGCAACGGTTGCATGACAGCCTTCCTCAGTCTCTTCCGGTGGTCTGATCTCCAATGAAACCAATATTCCAGGATCAATACTTTCCAGGCTGTTCACCCATCCCGGATTTATCAGGAGTCTCGCTCCAGCAGGCGCAAACAGATCTCTGCCGTGAAAAGTAGCACAGGAATCAGAGGGTAGTCGAGGAAGCCTCCATGCCTTATCAACCGGAAGCAGGCTGAATATTCCGTTATCCGGACCCGCGAAGAATATCCCGCCAGCCCTGCAGATAATTCCGTGCCGTTCTGTTCCAACACCGGGATCAACAACAGCTACAACAACGGAACCGGGAGGAATTGCCTGCAGAGAGGCATAAAGGTGGAAAGCCCCCTCCATCACTGAACCGGCTTCGATATCGTGTGTCAGGTCTACAATGGATGTCCCGACAGGAGCAGTGCGCAGAACTGCTGCCTTCATCTGAGCGACGTATGTATCAGATGTTCCGAAATCCGAAAGGAGGAATAGAGTTCTTGCCTGCATAATGCTGATTACCTGTGTTTCACAACTACAAGAGTCTGATCATCTCCCTGCGGTATTCCATCCGAATGGGAATTCACTGCTTCAAGGATTCCTCCCGCGATCTGCTGAGCTGAAAGGTCTCTGTTGTCCAGAACTACCTGTTTCAGTCTGTCAATACCTAATTCAACATTGAATTTGTCCATGGCTTCTGTGATTCCATCTGTATAAAGGACAAGAACATCTCCAGGTTCGAGTTCATCCGTTCCATGCTCGTATTCCGCATTGTCTGAAAGTCCGAGGATGAGTCCACCCCTGTCAAGCCAGGTTGTACTTCCCTCCCTCCTGACAAGAAGAGGTGGATTATGTCCGGCATTCACATAGGTGAGCTTACCTGAATCAAGATCAAGTACGCTGTAAAAAAGACCCGTCATAATCAGATCTCCCTCACCAAGAACGGAAGATTCGTTAACCTTCTGCATAATTTCACTTATTGAATAAATGTTCTGAACATAGGCTTCAAGATTGCCTTTCAGACCTGCCATGGTAAGCGCAGCTGGAATTCCCTTCCCGGCAACATCAGCAATGGCTATCCCCAGGTTACGGTCCGGCAGATGGAAGAAATCGAAGTAATCGCCGCCAACCTCCCTCGCGGGTCTGTAATAACTTTCGATATCATATCTCTCAGGATTTGGTGGTTTGTCCGGCAGCAGATCGAGCTGAATTTTTCTGGCCATGCTCAATTCCTCTGCTATCGCGTGACCGGTGGATAACCTGTTCAGCAGAATATCAGGCATTCTGTTTCTGACTTCTTTTGAAGCAAGCAGTTCAGGAGTTTCAGTGACAAGCTCTACTACTTCCATGCGGACATTTCTGTCAGGATCAACAAGCCTTTCAGCCAGTTTTCCGGCAACATCTCCTTTTGAACACATCGCGGGATATCTTCTTAAACCTTGAACCGCTTCCAGCCTTACTTCCGAAGCAGGATCATCAAGAGCAGCAGAAACAACAGGCAGGAGCTTTTCAGCTGAAAGAAGAACATTCTCCAGGAGACCGGAAAGAGTACTCAACCTGACAAATGGATCTTCATCAGAAAGAAGGGTGATCAGAACGCTGCTCAGATTATGAGTGCCATCGCTCTCGAATTCTCCCAATGCTGCTCCGGCTGCTGCCCGGACAGCTCTTTTTTCATCAGCTGAAAGCTGAACAAGAACCCTTATTGAATCAGAAGTGAGTACTCCAAGACGACGAACTGCCCTGACAAGGGATTTTCGTACAAGAGGTGAATTATCAGTTAAAAAAGCAGAAATGATCTCTTCCTGATTTTCACCAAGATCATTACCGTTCCAGAGCACAAAAAACGGAAGCAAGGCCCTTTTCTCAAATTCACCATCAGCAAGAATCTCTTCAATCAGTTCAAAGGAAGCCTCTGCCAGATCAGTTCGTCCCCTGCATATCAGCTGACTCAGTGCTTCCCTTCCATCATAGCGTTCTGACACAAGCACCGTCTTGAGCAAATTGTTTCTGTCTGTTTCATCCATAATACTGTAATACCGCAGAACCATGTGCGCAAATGCTCTGCTGTCGCTTACGCGCTCGTGAATCATAACCCAGAGGTTCTTCTTCTCATCCTCATCAAGTGAGGAATAATTCATCAGCATGCAGCGGGTTACAGGAAGAACATCTTTTTCAGAAAGGTCGGATCGAAGAGTTTTCCTTACTTCTCTGCTGAAAAACCTCAATCTCGCTCCGATTCTCCAGGCAAGTCTTCCCCTGCCGCCATCGGGAAGCCGTTCCATTAATACCCAGAGGAGATCACTGAATTCCTGATTGAACTCTTCAAGTTCTCTGTCAAGCAACCCTATGATCAGAGGAGGCAGTAATCCGGAATCACCACTTTCAAGAACATCATTGAGTACTTCGTATTCTCTGCTGGATAGATCGGGAAATTTGCTGCCGATGTGTAACAGAATATTCTGCCGGACTTCTATTGAATCATCCTCAAGAAGCTTATTATATATCCTTGATCCACGTTCAGACATTTCCAGAAATGTCAAACCCTGAATGAACTGTCCTCTCACTCGCGGGTCGGGGTCTTCTGCAGCTGCGTTAACCAGATCAACTGTCTCAGCGGATTCCATTACCCATGATCTGAAAAGCGTCCCCGCGACTGATCCCCTGACTTCGGAACTGCCCTTTTCCATCATTATCCTGTACATACCGATAATAGACTCATCAGCACTGTTAATAGAACTCAGCAATGTATTGAGAACATCGGTAAGAACAGTCCCGGATTCTTCAGCAGCAATGTGCAGAAGAAGTTTAGCCCTCACTTCGTCAGACAGATCTCCATAGAATCCAGCCAGAAAATATCCTGCCCGTCTTACGCTGGATTCAGAGCTTCCAATTAACGTGTCCGCAAAAGCCCGGATAATGGGGGCATCCTTCTTCAGAAGTTCTTGAATTCCGTTATCGATTGCCCACATTTTCATCGAATCGCTGACCGCTATATAAACCTCACCGCTTCCCGAAATCCTTCGGAAAGGCGCTATGCCCTGAGCTGCAAGAGAATTACTGTAAAGTAATTCAAGCTCTTCAGTAGATGGAAATTTTCTGTCTTCCTGTACAATCAGCCTATCCCAGAACTTGAAGAGCGTGCTCTTGAAAACCGCCTCGGGAACAACCGGGTCAAACGCTGCAAGCAGCAGAAGTCCAGCTTTCTTCAGAGAACCCTGAGATCGAAACCACTTGAGAGCATCCTGACCCTGTTTCAATCGCCATTTTCTGCTTGTCGAAGGTTCCGGAAGTTTGATATGCGCATCGTGATATGTGTCAAAAACCACAGCTATCTCCGGTGAAGATGTCGCAAGGATCAGCCTGTGCCTTGTTTCAGTTACTCTGATCATCAGCGTGAGAATTGTTGACCAGAGACGAAGCGGATAGATATCTACTATTCTTCTGAGTGTATCAATATCCAGGAATACAGCACAGTCCTCCGGGCCGGTAAGAAGCTGAACTACTTCTGCGAAATAAAGGTCACGAGTTATGAACTCAACAGGATTCAAACCCTCCCTGGCTGCCTCTATCAGAAGCCTGCGCGCAATGGTGGTCTTCCCTGCTCCCAGAGAACCACTGAGACACACGAAGCCGCGTTTTGTCAGGACTTCCCTCGCGGATTCGTAAGAATCCTGATCTACAGGCGAAACATCGATATCTCCGTACGATTGAATCAATTCCTTACCTTCAGGAAAGGGAAAGGACTCTCGATTCAATCCACGAAGCCAATCCTGAACCTGATTTCGAAGGAGTTCCCTTCCGAAGCCGGCCGAGGAGAACGACCAGCAGAGGTTCTGATCGGAAAGCTTGAGCGCTACAGGATCATCTTCAGGTTCTGTAAGGTAGCATATGCCTGCTATCGGAATCCCGCGTCTGTAACAATTGAAGTATGTGTTCCTCATGTGAGTGGAAAGGGGACCATTGATTATCAGAAGAAGTGCATCTGGAACCAGAGCATCAGGATCGATCAGTACAGTATTATCAGCCCATCTTGGAGGAATCAGCAGCTCTGCGTCTCTTCTGAGAAGATCCTGAATCCCGCCGGGGAAACCCCTTTTTTCGAATACTGCAGCAAGTCTAAAACTGTTCACAGAATTCGAACTGCTTTCAGGTCAAAGGCCAAATAAGAGTAACCCTGGTTTTTCCCTCAGGTGTAAGACCGAATTCCACCCATTTTGCCAGATTTCTTGCAATCAGAACTCCGCGTCCTCTGCAAGAAAGAAGTTCCTCTCCTTCTCCCGGATTAAATCCCGGTGCCATATCGGGTTCCCAGATGCCCTCATCATCAATAAAGAAACGAATCCTGCTCTGGAAAGTATCAATAGTGATTGTTACAATCTGCTCAGGATCGTTGCCGTTCCCGTGTTCCATTCCGTTTTTAACAAGTTCGATAACCGCAACTGAAAGTGAAGACAGTTCATCATCATCCACTCCAGCGTACTTCCCGATACTCTCGACAAAAAGCTGAAGAGGCTCCAGAACGGATACTTCACTTGGTAGCCGAATCTCTATTGCTCGCACAGCTATTCTCCGAAGCTGTTCAGCGCTTCCTGCTCATCATTATAAGTTTCGAAGATAGTGATCAGTTTTGTAATGATAAACAGTTCATGAATTTTCTTGGTGGCATTGAGAATCCTGAGAGATCCACCTGCTCTGGAGAGAGTAGTATGACCGGAGACAATTACTCCAAGTCCTGAACTATCCATCCAGGTGACTTTTCCGAGATCAAGCAGTACTTTTGAAATATCATGATTAACAGCATTCTGAAATACTGTTTTCACGTTCATCAGTTCAGGGCCACCTATAACTTTGCCGGAAAGAGAAACGACAAGCACATCACCCTTCATCTCTTCCTTGATCTTCAATTCAGACCTCCTTTGAATCATATCCCGGTTTAGTGTACTTTCAACTTTCTTCTACTGAATATAGCCCTAACCCACATAAATCACCAATTTTCTGTGGATTTCCCCAGGATCCGCAGGTTTCCTAACATACTGGTTTCTACTACAACGCCACATATACAGGCACCTACTTCGTTATGCTCATGCATCCGTCCTCGACGTACTGTTAAAGTACGACTGTGGAGTCTGCACTCGCAAGCCTTGTAGTTACCAGCATCTGCAACGTTTCGCTACGCAAGCTGGTGATTTGTGCGGGTAAATCACCGATGTCCAAATCATGAACACTGAATCAGGATTTATGTTATGTTGAATATACTATTCCGTAGAATAATAATGCTATGTGTAAATGATTCGTTATTCTTCTGAAGCAGATCCTGTATCCTTATCATCCCTGTTTTTATTTTTTTTCATGACTTCTATAAGTATTCTTCCAAGTTCAGCAACACGATAGGGTTTTTTGATGCACCCGTAGAATCCAAATTTCTCATAGTTAGCCATCACCGGATCTTCTGAATAACCGCTTGATACAATCGCTTTTGCTCCGGGATCCATTGAAAGAAGCATGGCTATCGTGTTTCTGCCACCCATTCCTCCCGGAATGGTCAGATCCATGATAACCACATCAAACGATTCGCTGCTCCCCATCACTCCTCTGTATTTTTCAAGGGCTTCTTCACCATTCTCAGCGAAATCAACATTATAGCCCAGATGCCTGAGCATTCCGCCCGCAACGTCACACACCATTTTATCATCATCCATGACAAGGATATTTCCTTCACCGGAAAGTGCTTCCTGTATTAATTTTGTTCCGGCTGGTTCATCGCTGTCTGAAGCAGGAATGTACAGGAGAAATTCAGTCCCAACTCCGATCTCGGAATCAACAGTAATATATCCGTCATGTTTTCTCAGAATGGAATAAACAATGGTAAGACCAAGACCACTTCCTGTCTGTTTCGTTGTGAAGTATGGATCGAAGATCTTCTCCAGCTGTTTTGCGGGTATCCCGATGCCATTATCCGAGATCGAGATAGTTACATATCTGCCTTCCGGTAATGAAGGGATCTCATCCAGATTGATTACAGCATTCTCTACCTTGACTTCAATCACACCTCCTTCCGGCATTGCCTGATCCGCATTAATTATCAAATTGCTTAACACTTCGCTGATCTGTCCTCTATCGATATCCACAGCCCAGAGGTTATCCCGAATGGATATCTCTCCCCGTGATTTTGATCCTCCAAGGGCGAAGTTCACTGTCTCACTGATGAGGTCAGCAATGGATGTTGTCTCCCTGACAGGCGCTCCGCCCTTTGAGAAAGTAAGAAGCTGCTGAGTGAGATCTCTCGCCCGCATGGACGCGTTCTCCGACTTTGTCAATGTTTTATACACGCTGTCTTCGGGGTCAAGTGACATCTTCGCAAGAGAGATATTTCCAAGTATCGCTGAAAGCATATTATTGAAATCATGGGCCAGACCGCCCGCAAGAATACCAATCGATTCAAGCCGTGCGGTCTTCCGAAGCTCTTCCTCTGTCCTGCGATGCTCTGCAATGTCGCGGAAAACAACAACAGCGCCGACCAGCCGGCTTTCCCTGTCCTGAATGGGAGCACAACTGTATGCAATTGGTCTTTCTGAACCATTATTGTCCGAAAGAATCTTATGATTGGAGTAACTGATAACATCCATTGATTCCAGTACTTCATCTACAGGGTCGCGGCATGGTTCTCCCGTACTTTCATCATTAATATGGAAAATGTCTGTGAGTTTTCTTCCTGAAGCTTCATTCTGCAAATATCCTGTCAATTCTTCAGCAACCCTGTTCATCATAATGATCTCACCGGTAGTATCAGCCGCGATGACTGCGTCACCAATTGACCTTAATGTAACCCTCAGCATCTCCTTTTCCGATTCGAGCGCCTTTTCCGCAATTTCTCTCTCGGCCAGATCTTTTGCCGCCCGTTCGAAAAGCTGAGCGTTCTCAATCGCGATTGCCGCCTGATCGGCCATAATCCGGATGATGAACACATCCTGCTTATCAAACGCATTTACCTTATCGCTCTGAACATCAAGGACACCTATTACCCGGCCTTTTACGCTGACAGGAACCGTCAGTTCGGAACGACTGCCAGGCAGTTCATCTATAAGAAAGTATCGAGGATCAAGCTTAACATCACCGACAAGAAGGTATTCGCCGGTGGAGGCAACATGGCCGCAGATACCGTCTTCCCCGATTTTGAGATGTATTTCCCTTGTCGGCGCGACATCGAAACCGGCTCCCGCCCTGATAACAAGCTTGCCTGTAACGGGATTAATCAGCAGAATCGAGACATATTGATAGCCGAATGACTCGTGAATAAGAGACGCAGTAAGTGTAAGTAGCGAATCCAGTTCAAGCATTGATGCGATGTTCCGGCCTATTTCCCCGAGCACTGCAAGGTGTGAAACCCTCTGCTCAAGCGTTTTTTCCGTTCGTTTTCTCTCACTGATTTCATCTCTCAGTTTGCTGCTGGATTCATCCAGATCCTGGAGTAAATTGAGTGTCGCGATCCTCTGCTGCTCACTTTTTTCAAACTGCAGCTTCAATTCAAATGTTCTTTCAGATATCTTTTTTTCAAGATCTCCGGCATGTTCTTCCAGTCCGCTTCTTGATTCTTTAAGTTCCGCTGTCATATCACTGAATGCTCTTGAGAGTTCTCCCGTCTCATCCTTCGTTTTTGACCTGATTTTGCAATCAAGATTTCCCTTCATTATCTCTTCCACACCATCTTTCAGCTTCTCGATGGGTTTTGCCAGACTGGATGAGACAGCTACTGAAAGCAATAAACCCAGAACAAGCACTCCAGCCATAACGATGAGCATGCTTCGAGTGAGTCTGTCAACAGGAGCGAAGGCTTCTTCAACGCTGATTTCAGCTATAAGGATGCAGTCAATATCGGAAACATGTGAATGAATGCTGATAACATCTTTCCCCATGTAATTATTTGTAAAAACAGCTACAGATTCATGTTCTCCGCCCTCGAATCGACAGGTTTCCGCGATACCCCCCGCTGTCTCCAGATCGACCTCCACATGCAGAACAGCGTTATCGATGTATAAAGAAGGAGTAAGCATAAGACCGTTTCTGTCAATTACATAAACCTCTCCTGTCTCCCCCTGACCGGTCCTGTCCGTTATAGAAGAAAACAGTTCCTTATCTGCATCAAAATTAATTACAATCGCTCCCCGGAACTCACCGGATTTGTAGATCGGAGCTGAAATACTTAATACCGGATTGCCCGTAAATCGCGAAAAGTGCAGTTCACCTGTATAGACCCCTCCATCGGTAACATTCATAAACAGTGAATCCCCGCTGAGATCATTTCCGATATCCGAATGAGATGAAGCCATTACAATGCCGTTCCTGTCAAGCACCCTTATCCGCGAGATCACATCGTAAGAGAACAGTACAGCACTGATCCTTCTGTTCACGGCTTCAATTGCATCTTCCATTTCTTCTTTTCCTGAAACAAGATTGATGTAAGAACTTCCTGTTGATGCAAGCACGGTGATCTGCCTGTACTCGCTCAGAATAGAATCGACATATCTTGCCCTGATCTCCGCGATGGAGGCGAGATGGTCGATCATCTGTTCTTCAAGAATGCTTTTCGAGATACTTCTCACAACAAGAATGACAGACAATCCCGTCGCAATGATTATTAAGAAGGCTGTAAGGAGAACTTTTGAGCGTATTCTCACTTCGAAGCCTCTGTTTCATGACCGGAGGGCAGATTAAACGCGGGTTCTCTGCCAAGTTCCTCAAGCAGTGCGTTAATCTCCCGTTTCAACTCCACCATTTTCAGTTCTCTGCCGACAGCGAGTGAATTGAATCTCTCGAGCTCTTCGTTTTTTCTTCTAAGATCTTTTTCCCTTTTTACCCGATCCGTAATGTTCCTGGCAATCTTGATAACCTCGATAACATTTCCGTTCCCGTCCTTCATCGGAACACCTATATCTTCCCAGTATCTTTCACCTCTTTTTCCTTCAACGGCCTCCTGATACACGATACCTGTTTCGTTTTCTCCCGTTTCAATGGCTTTAACAATCGGGCAGCCATCGCAGGGCTCTTCAATTCCGGGGAATGCTTTGTAACAGAATTGACCGATTGAATCAGGATTCATGGAAAGAGCCGTTCTGTTGGCCCAGAGTACTTTAAGATCCGTATCCAGCAGGATTATCATATCGGGGGAACCGTCGAGAAGGGCCTGTTTCTGAGCCTCGCTCTTCCGAAGCGCGTCTTCCATCCTCTTTCGCTCGGTTATCTCGCGAATGTATACAAGACCTGCACGGCTGCCCTCGTGGGATGTAACACTGATATTGAGTTCAACACTGATCTCCCGTCCATCCGAAGATATCAATATCGTCTCGATTTTCTGCCGTTCTTCCAGACCTTTCGCGAACCTCTCATATTCTGCGATTATTCTTTGTTGATCATCGGAATGAAAATAATCGATAAACGGTTTATCGATACCGGAGCCACGGGGATAACCAAGAAGTTTACCAACCTGAGGATTTAAGAAAACCATCCTGCCATCCTGCACAATGCAGATACCGTCATTAGAATTCTCGACTGTAAGCCTGTACTTCTCCTCGCTTTCCCTCAGCTTCATCTCGGCATTCATTCTTTCCCTGCGAATCCTTGCTTCATCAAGCGCTCTTCGTACAGCAGGGGCAAGCCTGACGAGATTATCTTTCAGAACATAATCGACAGCACCGAGCTTTATACAATCAGCTGCTTTTTCCTCTCCGATGGTTCCGGAAAAGAGTATCAGCGGTATATCAGGTGTGACATTCTGATGTATGCGCAGAGCATCAAGACAGCTGAAACCCGGCAGGCTGTAATCGGCAAGAATAAGATCAGGGTCAGCGTCGATAGCTTCTCTGAATGAATCCTCAGTATCCGCAACGCTGTACTCAACATCAAATCCTTCCTTTTCAAGCTGTTTTACGGCCAGCTCAGCATCGTCTATGTTATCCTCCAGAATCAGCAATTCAAGTGTTCTCGCGTTCATGATACTGCTCCTAACTCACCGGAGATTCATTCAGCAGAAGCCAGTACAAACCGAGTTGAATTATAGCTTCAGTGAACTTCTCGAAATTAACAGGTTTCCTGATATAGCTGTTTACACAAAGACGGTAGCTCTCGGTAAGATCCTTCTCTTCTTTTGAAGACGTAAGAATCACAACTGGAATAAGTTTTGTTATTGGATCGCTTTTTATCCTGCGGAGGACTTCCATGCCGTCAATTTTAGGCAGTTTCAGATCCAGAAGAACCAGATCGGGAGTACATGGTTCAGAGACACTATCATCTTCCGGAAACAGGAGGTTGAGAGCTTCCTCTCCGTCCCTCGCGATTATTATCTCGTTGGCAAGATTGTGCTTCTCGAAAGCCTTCAGGGTCAGTTCCACATCGTCCGGATTGTCCTCTACCAGAAGTATCAGAACTTCTCTCTTATTCATATTTAACTCCCTGGTATAGTAAAAAAGACTGTTGTTCCCGAATCGGAACCTGATTCAATCCATATTCGACCGCCATGGCTGTCGATTATCCTCTTAACGCTCGAAAGACCTATTCCAGAACCCTCGTACTCCTCAGACCTGTGCAGCCTCTGAAATGGAGCGAAAATCCTGTCCGCATATTTCATGTTAAAACCAATGCCGTTATCACTCAGGAAAAATACCGTTTGATTATCCATAATCCTGTGACCTAATTCTATTATAGCAGAATCAGTGTTTCTGGAAAACTTCAGCGCGTTGGACAGGAGATTCACAAGGACGATACGCATAAGATCAGGGTCGACATTAATATTCGGACAATCATGAAAGGTGAAATCCACTTTTCGGTCTTTCCATTCATCTCTCAGCAGTTCAAGAGCTTCTTCCGCAATGGTCGTCATCCCGACTGTTTCTGTTGAAAGCGGTTCGCGTCCCAGCCGGGAAAGAGTCAGCATATCATCAATGAGAGCACCCATATTCTGGGCTCCGGCCCGCACCCTCTCCAGGTAATGAATTCCCTGTTCATTCAAATCCTGAATGTGCTCTTCTAGAAGAAGCTTTGAAAAGCCGTCAATTGATCTGAGCGGCGCTCTGAGATCATGTGAAACTGAATATGAGAACGCTTCCAGATCACTGTTGCTGGCATTTAGGTCCGCTGTTCTTTCCTCTACACGAATCTCAAGTTCATCGTGCGCTTTCCTCAGTTCTTCCTCTGCCTGTTTTCTCCCTGTGACATCCTGGAACGTTTCAATTGCTCCGGTGATATTCCCCTGCGAATCGCGAAGCACCGCCGCGCTGAAATGCAGCCATTTGCCATTCTCGCCCAGATCATGAAAAAAGCTCTCGGCGTCATACGCGCCGTCAATAAGGACTGATTTCCAGCAGCTGTCACCGTAATACTTTGAAATTTCAAGTTCAGGCGAATCTCCAATCACTATATCCGCCAGAATTGGCCTCTCTTCCGGATAAAAGGCGGACCAATGTTTTCCCGTTCCCACTATTTCATTTGCGGGAATTCCCGTCAATCTTTCGCAGGCTCTGTTCCAGTGTGTTACGATATGATCTCTGTCTATGACGATTATCGGCATGGAAGATCCCTGCACGATTTGAGCAAGCCTTGTCTGGTTCTCCCGAAGTTCACTCGTTCGCTCCCTGACTATTTCCTCCAGCTGATTGCGCTCGCGTTCTAATACCCCTTCGATCTTCCTTCTGACGAACTCACCGGCAGCGCCGTACAGGCAGAAAGCTCCCGCGACAAGCAGCAGAAGAGAGCAAATAAAGCGTGCCATGTTTCTAAACTCGGCTGACCAGCTGCTCCACAGAAATCTCTCACCAAGCAGAATGAGTGTCAGCATTACCGCCAGAATGAGAATATTCAGAAACACATAGTACACCCTCGGATCGGTTCGTGTATCCTGCAGTCCGAAGAATTCCCTTACCGTTTTTGAATAAAGAAATCCCCGTGCCAGAGAAAGAATGAGGAATCCATTCACTATTTCCTTGAAAACAATTGAGTTCACAACGGCAATAGGCATTTCCAGATTGGCGGGCGGTGAATTAAAAGTGAAAACCCACCTGAATACAGTATACAACAACAGTGTGTTAAATACTCGAAAGATAACTTCACCCAGGTATACGTTCCGCCCTCTGCTCGAAAACCACCCAAGCCATACAATCCAGAGAGTAAAGGGTGGAACTGAAACAAGCGGTCCGTAACCGCTCCCCGGAAGCCATAGTATCCACATCGTCTGACAGCCGCCGCAAAGCGCGGACAGAAGACCGTACTTCCATCCCCAGGCCAGTGTTATCAGCATTGGGAAAACGAGACCAAAAAGGAAACTCATGCGATAGGAGCCGTAGAAAATGAAATCAACCGGGAAAAAGTTAAGAGCGAATCCCAGCAGCCCGAAAGTAATTGAAATTATGATCTTATATGAAGTGCTTTTATCATGACACAGATTATCCAGTAAATATTCTTTACTGCTGTTGTTCTGCATCTTCATGACTTATCCAAACTGCCTGAGTGAACTGATTCAATACACAGATTCACATATGAATGTAATTGTCGATTACGTTGTTCATGTCAACATCATGTGAAATATATCGCTGTGATTATTCAATCAAATCCTCTCTCAGAAGGATTTACTATTAATTCAATACTGATTGAAACCGGAGTTCTGCCAAAAAACATCATTTAGCACTACCTTACGAGCAGACTACGAAATCTTTCCACTCAATCCTGCCAAGATCCTTCAGGAACTCTCGAGCCGCATCTCCTGCGCCCGGTATCCTGGTGGCGATTACAGCTGGAATGTCCGGAAATTCCGAGAGAATGGCAGTTCCGGTTACAGGCCTGTTTCTCAGCGTTTGCCCCTGCCTGTCTGTATCAGGGTCTATGAAAGCTTTTATCTCGAATCCCTCATCCTGCAGGCACTTCCCCAGCCTTCGCGCGGTCTGCCCGCTCCCGGCGATAAGAACCCGTTTTGCGGACATGCATGGCACATATGCAAGATATTTTGCTTTAAGTCTGTAAAATGATGTCATTGAATACGAGCTGCTGTTTCTGGAGAACCTGTCAGGATGATCCCTCCATCGGAGAAGCACTTCCGGTACCCGGCTGAATCTGAAACCGCGGTTCCATAACCGCAGCCATAATTCGTAATCTTCAGGAAGTTCCCTCTCCAGGTATCCGCCAGCGGCAAGAATGCCCTCTCTGTGGAAGAAGGCTGTAGGGTGCGGAACAGGGCTTTCAACAAACAGATTCTTCTTTATATCCTCCGGTTCGATCAAATGATTCAGCCAACTCTCATACATCCTGTAACCATTGGTCACAACATCATCCGGAAAACTCTCAACCTGGCAGGATATCACCGTTTCAGGTCCCGCCGATAGAGCGAGATTCAACTGCTTCTCAAGCCTCTCCGGCAGGGAAATGTCATCGGCATCCATTCTTGCTATCCAGTCTCCACGAGAGCGGGCCAGTCCTGAATTCAGCGCGTCGACCAATCCTCTTCCGCTGGAATGGATAAGACAGAATCTCGGATCCTGCCTGCAACAGTCCTTCGCGATGGCTGGAGAAGTGTCATCAGAATTGTCGTTAACAAGAATTACTTCGAATTCCTGAAACGTCTGACCGGCAATGGAAACAAGAGCTTCGCTCAGGAAACTGTCCGCATTGCGAAAAGGAAGTACAACCGATACAGCCGGATGGCTCAATTGGAGAGGTTCTCAACCGCCTGAAGCAATTCATCAGGCGTCCTGGCAGGACGGCCGCAAGCTCCCCCTATACATGGCTGCGCATAGGGATACCCTGTCTTCGGCAGGAAAAGAGCTTCGATCTCCATACTATCCGAAGAAACTGATGGGTCGAAGTAATCGACACCTTCGTGACCGGCAAGTTCTATCGCTGTCTGAAGCAATATTTCCGTAAGACTGTCAGTTGCAAATCCGACAACATTAACATGAAGTACGAGATCGGGGGGATTTTCTATCAATATTGTATCCTCAATAATCGCCCCGGATACAGCACTCCGGAAAAACTCCCTATCTCGAATACCCGCTGCTCTCCGGATTTCATTTCCGAAGGCATCATAAATCAGAGTTATCGGAAGCACATCGGCAAGATTCCATTCCTGTTTCAGGATGAAAGCATCATTCTCACTCAGCCAGACAACCGGCATGGAAAGTTTGAACACCTCACGGAACCCCAGCAGAGTTTCCAGTTCAGGATCACCAATATCAACCGCTATCGCGGCGATCTCGCCTTCCATCGAACGATATACTTCATCAATATGCGGCAGCTCTCCAACACAGGGTGTACACCATGTCGCCCAGAAATTCACAATTACAGGTTTGCCTTCAGATGATAAAAGAAGGCTGTCCAGCGCATCCCTTCCGACCAGAAGCAGGCCCTGAGTAACGGATTCACCTTCTGCCCTCTTACTCCCCGCATATTTCAGCACCGGGATCAGAAACACAAGAACCACCGGAATCCAGAGAAATGATCTTAATCTCGAGTATAGCATTATCAGTTTTTCTCCGGTTTTCGAATATCATGATGGACAGCATTGACCGGACAGACAGTGATACACTTCCCGCATCTGATACATTCAGCGGAATTCGGTTCTTTGTAGATCGCGATATCAACAGGACAGACAGTTCTGCACCTGTCACAAGATATACAGGAGGAATCAACCCTCATCCTGAAAACGGAAGCTTTCCCTGTAATTCCCCAGATGGCGCCAAGCGGACAGAGTACTCTGCAGAAAGGACGTTTCGAGGTTATTGACCAGAGAAGCACTAAAACAAGAATAACGGTTTTCCATGAGAACAAAAATCCGGTCTGTAACGTCTTTCCCCCGTCAAACAGAACAAGAGGCCATCCGGCAAAAAGCGTTCCTGAAGGACAGATTGCCTTGCAGAACCAGGGATCGCCTCCCGCGCCGGGAATCGATCGGAGAAACAGCGGGAAAAGAACTACGAAGATAAGAAGAACAGCGTATTTCGCGTCTCTCCATGAAGAAGGTATGGTCAGTTTAGGAGAGGGAATCTTGTAAAGAAGTTCCTGAAGGAATCCAAATGGACAAACCCAGCCACAGGCAATCCTGCCGGCAAGGAACCCGAATGTCAGGAGGAAACCTATTACACCGAGCAGGATAATAGAATCAGGTCTTCCGGCAGCAATTCCTCCCAGAAAACCCTCCGAAGACAGAATGTTCTGTACCGATCCGACAGGGCAAGCCAGTACACTTGATGGACATGAGTAACAGTGCAGACCCGGAACACAGAACATCTTCGATTTGCCGGTAAATATCGTTCCGCTGATCCAGCCCTGCAGATAGAGGTTGGAAAACACCAGTGAAGCAGTCTGAATAAGTCGGCGAAATCTCTCTCTCACCATCAGCCGATCCCGATGCATTCAAGGCAGATAGTTGCAGCCTTCTGCCAGATAACTGTCGGATTGCCCCATATGTAGCCGGAAACCAACATAAGTATGGCAACCATAAGCAAAGACAGTCGGATTGCTAAAGGAATTCTATTCATATCTACCTGCCGTTCAAGAATTGGAGGCGGCGATCGGATTTGAACCGATGAATGGTGGATTTGCAGTCCACTGCCTTTCCACTTGGCTACGCCGCCTTTTAACGGGGATCAATAATACAAATTCACGGCAGATAGAGCAAGATGAAGATATCTAATCAACCCAGTCCAGATTAATACAGAGCGAGCCGGTATACGTCATCGGGCCGAACGGCGTTGTTACAGTCGGTACCGCCTGGACTAGCACCCTTCCCAGATGATCTGAATCTCTCATGCCCGAATCGATTCCACCGATCGCAAGAGCCAGATCTATGAAATCAAGTGGCCCCATCTCGCCCATGACTACAAACGCGTCAATGCTGATATCCAGCGGCAGGATCACAGTCTCGCCCGACCCGGGAACTTCAAGTGCTTGATCCATGACACCGGATGCAACCCATGTAGTGTCAAATGATTCTCCGGAATCACCATCAAGGTATAGATCCCACACGAGAGATGTAAGCGTTGCCGGTATGATGTCCGGTCCGGTCGAACCATCATTGGGATTGAAAATTCCCACATTCAATGTGAAATCCACCGGGCAGCTTCCCGATGCCCATGTTGAAAGCACCGAAACAATCTGTGAAGGGGAAAGATTCTCAAGGCTGTCAAGCTGAATCCCGGTCATAACGAAATCCTCGGTGTTTTCAATCCTGAACTGACACCGAAGCAGCGTGAAAGGATCTGTAGGACTGCAAGCCATTAAAAGAGAAAATGTGAAAACACTTAAAGCAACAATCGGAAACAGAACTTTCTTCGTCATATTCTTCCTTCCGGGTAATTTCAAATACAACTGATTATAGAATATCTAATCAATTCAGTTCCAGCGGCAATTACCATTCCGGAGATCAAGAGCAAATGGAATTTTTTAATAACTTTTTAACATACCAGCATTTCAACCATTGTCAAATACATTTGACATATTGAAATTCATTCTTATATCTTGTTTCAGTAGAGCTATTTCTTTGAAAGGAGCCAGTCATGAAATATATCCTGTCATCTCTAAGTGTCTGCATGGTTCTTGTTACCGGAGTCACTGCCGGACAAGTTACAACAGTGGAAAATATCACTGTAGAAGCCTCATCCGGAAACCCGATGGAGATCTTCACCATTAATGGCAGCATCGATGTTGAGGAGTGGGATTCTAATCAGGTAGAGGTTGTCTATACAATTACATGCAGCAATGAAGAAGAATTGAGCTTCATTACCGTTGAAAGCAATATGTCCAATGGCATTATCTGCGAAGTTGATTACGATGATGACTGTGAATGTTCGAACTGCAGCGTGGATTTCGAAGTTAGAATACCCGAAAACATCGATCTTACGATTGAACTCACCTCAGTTAACGGTAACGTATCCATAGATGGTGGAAAAGGCGAAGCTATTCTTGAGGTTGTAAACGGTAATATCGATGCTGAAAACTTCAGCGGTGAGCTTGAAGTCTGCTCTGTTAACGGAAATATAGAGGTCAGTGATTCTCCGGGAGTCAGAATAGCTGAGCTTGTGAACGGTAATATCGAGTGTGTCATCAATTCGCTTGAAGACGATCTTGAACTTGAAACCGTTAACGGAAACATTACTCTATACCTGGGTATTGACGCTTTAGTTGAAATTGAGACGATCTCAGGTGAAATAAGTATTGATGAATCATTCAACGCTCTCATTACTGAGAATATCGTCGGCTGCTCAGCGGAATTCGGCGATGGAGATTTATCGATTGAGATCAGCACCATTTCAGGAGATATCACCATACTCGACTGACGCGGTCTTTGTGTTATGCGCCCAACAGGATAACAGCTGCTCGCATTATTAGTTTACTCGAATCAGCTCCGGTAAGCTCAACTTGCATTTCGACTCAGGTCGCTGAACTGTTCTCCTAATCCCCACTCACGGGTACGGGATAAAAAACAAGTCCTTCCAGCTCGTAACTGTAAAAAACTATTCCGCTGCCGTCTGTCATGGGTAGTGTTTTATCCCATATCGAAAGCCTGAAACGAAGCTCCGACATGATAAGGGCTTCACTGAATGAAAAGCTATCCCAGTCGATGTTGCCGTACAACACTGTTCTTCCACCATCCGTCGAGAATACATACTCCCCCCCTGGCATCCAGCAGTATACGCTAATGTCGTTCTCTCCAGGATTCTCAACAACAGTTCCATCAGCGTAAAGCAGGCACTGTTCTCCATCCTTCCGCACCAGAATGGCATCTTCCAGAACCCACTTCTCTACTTCGAAGCCATAATAGTAATCCACCGGGTCACCGAATACAATCTCTTCCGTGGACATGTCCGCTATTACACCGATGCACATGTCATCTGCCGCTACAAGGTCCGAATAGGGGCAGGCGACGTATCCATCGTTGAAACAGAGACCGCTTCCGGTCCTTTCACCACTCTGGAGGTTAATGATAGAGAAAGCCTCAACGCGCTCCCGGTCAGGATCTCTACGGAAATAGGCCAGAAAATCCTCCAGACAGGTCTCCGATGACACGAAGGGCTGTCCGTAAAGGTTCATCGAATCCATGGTGAAGTCGAATCCCGGACCTCCTCCAACCTCCCAGGCAAGTGCGGCAAGCCAGGCGGTTGTTCCATATACAGGGGCAACTACAACAGCCAGTGGCCATGGAACAGATTCATCAGCCTGCAGCAGCATATCATCCGGGATCGCGACGAACCGGGCAAAGCAAACCCACTGTCCATCCGGACTGGCGCACAGATGCACCAGTGTTGTTGCTTCTTCCCACCCTCTCAATGTGGGATCCCAGCCGGGATCCCAGGGTCTTGCTTCGTCCGGAGACTGAGTATTTACGATGAAGAAATTGGCATCGCTATCGCAGTAGAGTACTTCTGTGTTATTGAGTACAGTAAATTCAGATACGTTCTCGGCGAGGAGAACGGACTGAGCTTCAGAACTCGCGAGAGGAGCCAGCAGTATGGAAAGCACAAGGAAACAGAAACTGGATAACGAAGCAATCGCACGTTTCATATGACCAGCCTCTCATGCTGATTCACCCTGCATCTGTCTTCTGCGGCGTGATCTATTTTGAAGTACTTATCTCGTCGAGGACTTCTTTGCAGGATGGAACGAATTCGAAGAATTTCTCGATTCTATCACATGGATATTCGGAGCAGAGCCCGCAATTTGATAGCTGATGGGTCTGCTGGCTGCATGCCCGGATATCACACTCCGCGCAGTGGCTGATCTGCACACCTTCAGTGGCCAGGCAGCCAACGCAGTTGATATCGGCTGCTTTAATAGGGGCTCCGTACATTTCCGACCACTCTATCGATGTCTTTTCCCTCAATGCCTGGTCATCGGTTCTGCAGGCGATGAATGCAGGGCATTCAGTACAGACAATACCGCAGGATCCGACTATTCTGCTCATGATTTCCCCTTTCAAAAGATTTCAGTATTCCCTACAAGCCTGATCGATAATAAATAACGAATCCAGATACAGGTAGTCCGCACCACCTGAAGCTGTTGTGTAGACACCATGATTCGGATACTGATATATTATCTGACAATACATTTAACCGATACAGGACGGTGGAGCATGAACACTTCTTTCTGAAACAGCAACGCAAAGCAGTTTTTCAGAAAGGATTTTCATGTATCATACATATCTGCGTTTCAGTGATGTTTCCTATACATATCCCGGTTCCACTCAACAGGCGGTTACCGCTGTCTCCATGAACCTCGACTCGGGCTGGACCGCTTTCGCGGGAGCCAACGGCTGCGGTAAAACTACAGTGCTGAAACTCGCAACGGGTCTCCTTACGCCGGACGAAGGCACAGTTGTTTCTTCCGGGACTGCCGTCTACTGTCCGCAGAGAACGGATCATCCTCCTCCCTACCTCGATGAATTCCTCCTCGACTGGTCTTCGGAGTCCATCAGACTGAGGGACATTAATAAGATCGGAGATGACTGGGGAGACAGGTGGAATACATTATCACATGGCGAGCGAAAGCGCCTTCAGATCACAGCGGCAATATGGACCCGGCCTGCTGTTCTGGCCCTGGACGAGCCTTTCAACCATCTTGATACAGACGGCAGGTCCCTTCTGATAAATTCAATGAGGGAATACCGTGGCTGCGGCCTTCTGGTAAGTCATGACAGACATGCCATGGATGAACTTTGTTCATCCTGCGCCCTGTTCTTTCCCGATGGCATAGAGCTTTACCGAACAGGCTACACCTCAGCCGTCATAGCAGACCGCTTGAAACAGAACCACCTTTCGAAAAGAAGAGTAGAGGCGAAAGCCAAACACCATCAGCTGAAGCGGGACGCCAGGAGAAAGATGATACAGGCCAGGACGGTACAGGCCCACCTCTCAGGGAAGCGGATATCCTTCAAGGATATCTGCAAGTACAATTACGATGGTCCATCCCAATATACCAGCAGAGTCCAGAATGCCGGTCAGAGAAGCAGAGAGGCGACAGCAAGGGCGGAAAGAGCAAAAGAAAAAGTGGAATCAATCACGTGCAGAAAGATATACGGCACCGGTGTTGAAATGTCTGGCGAGGGCTCTACCAGAAACTGCCTTCTTGATCTTCCCGGGGGAAATATCCAGCTGGGCGAGGCAATCCTCTCGTATCCGCAGATTGTAATTCAATCCGAAGACAGAATAGCGCTGACAGGCGGGAATGGAACGGGAAAAACCACACTTCTGAACCATCTCAGATCAGAACTGAACTGCCCGGAGGAGAAAATCATCTGGATCCCGCAGGAGATCACGGCGGATGAGTGCAGCCACTGCCTTACAGAGGCAAAAGAACTCTCCCGCAGTGAACTCGGGCATGTAATGACCATTGTAAGAAGGCTTGGAAGCGATCCTGAAAGGCTGCTCAGTTCCGCGGTGCCAAGCCCTGGGGAATCCAGAAAACTCCTGCTGGCGCTTGGGCTTTCGAAGACACCCTGGCTCGTGATAATGGACGAACCTACGAACCACATGGATCTTCCTTCGATAGAATGTCTGGAGAAAGCGCTTAACGATTACGTAGGCGCGCTGGTGCTGGTAAGCCATGACAGAGTATTCTTAAATAGTACAACTGATATTCAGTGGAATATCAGAGACAGAAAACTGTCTGTCAGTGTACAATAACGAACACATTTATTATATATAAGTGTTACAATTATATACTTGTACTGCCGATAATCCATAATTAAATCGATGAATGATCTTCAGGAGGTTCTGCTTTGAAGAAGACATATTTTCTAATGATACTGATTCCATGCCTTGCTTATGCGTCCAGTGACCTATGCTCTGAAATACCTGCAAGGGCATACACTTCACATCCGGAATTCGACAACACCATCACGCTCACAGTGGTCAACGAATGGGAAATCTCCTGGACAGGATATGCTTTCGGAATAGATATCTATGAGGACGGCGGTAATGCGACCGTCATGTTTGTCGATTACCTTGCTGATAAGATTCACAGTCTTGACCCGATAATCGGAGGATCAGCCGGCCCCGGCATTGATCTTGACTCCGGCAATCAATTCTGCACCGGAATAGCCTGGAACAACTCAACCTCCTCTCCTGCCTGGTATACCAGCGACATTTACGATTCAGTCCTCTACTGCACTGAAGATGATTTCGGAACATGGAGTACTGTTGCTGATCCCTCAGGTGATATGGGCAGAGGGATGGATTTTGACGGCACCAATTACTGGATAGCAATGCGATCAGGCGGCATCATACGATTCCAGCCCGGCGGCAGTTCGGAAACACTCTCCACTCCCGAAGTTCCATCATCATCACTCATGAGCGGTATAACAACATTCCCATATGCAAGTGACACAGGAATAGCTGTAACTTCCTGGGATGCGGGAAATATCTATTTCTACAGCTGGGATGGTTCAGTCCTTTCGTTCCTCGGCTCTGCACTCTGTCCCGCTGATGACCTGTACAAATCCTCCGGCCTCGGTTACAGTTCCTCCCGCAACAGCATCTTCTGGAGCTACAAAGCAATCGGCAGCGGTTACAATATCGTTGAATTCACGTTCATTATCGGGACAGCGCTTGACCGCTGCACCTGGGGTTCGATCAAGGCAGGCTTATTGTAAACCGGGATTTCTTCAATTGCCAGGCAGTCTTTCATCGAGATATAGCTTCTCCAGGCTCCTCCACTGAAATGTAAGTGTTGTCAAGATAGCACAGCAATTTGGTGTTGCTATATTAGCACATACTATTTTCTTTATTGATTCCATATGACTTAATCAGGCATGTGCTACTATGAAGGCTATAAACCTTTCAACCTCAACTGCCCCGAAGGCTCAGGCATCTCGTCCCATATCCTGCCGTCCAGCGTTCTTCCCCCGGAGTACTGGTTTTCCCCGCCCCACTGCTTGAAGTAAAAGGCTATCCCCCCGGCAATGCACATGTCCCGCAGAACTCGAACCCACTCGATCTTCATCGGTCTCGCATCAGGCCCGGACTCACCGCCAACCGCAGCCCAGTGAATACCTTTAAGATCAACATCACGAACATCCGAGAGCAGAGGTTCGAATGATACGAAACGCATCACAGCATCTACTCTGCAAAGGCTCTCCAGGCGATGGTACACGCCCCTGTTCTCCACTGTCGCCCCTGCCCATACGTTCCCGGGCCAGGATATCCTCCCCGATAGCTCAGCCATTCGCTCGGGACGCTTCGTTAAAAGTTGAAAAACATGCCTGTCGCAGCACCGCATAACATCAAAAACCCGCAGTACAAAATCATCCGGCACATCAGGGTGCATCAGATCACCCATGGAGGTAACGAAAACAAGCCGCGGTTTCTTCCACCCTGACGGTATCCCAAGAGCATCCTCATGGACCGCCACTGAGAAACCCTCTCTGTACTTCAAAACACCCATATCCTGAAGCTTCAGGGCAATACCTCTTGCATAGCAGTGCTCGCACCCCTCGCTCACCGGGCTGCACCCGGTTACGGGGTTCCAGATCTCATGCTTCCATTCACTTCGCAGAACCGTCACTAAAAGAATCCTCCGTGCCGTTCAATCCTGATTGGATAATACTCGAAAAAGCGATTGGTTTTTTCCTTCCCGCACGAAGATACAATAACTTACCCCGGGTGCAGAAGAGTATCCCGTCTTGTGCAGGTACTATTCCGCATATCTCACCAGATAATCATGGAATTGACAGGACATGTCTGTCCCCTGTATTGTCACTTATAGTAAAGATTTGCGGTTAGTTAGAAGGTTGAGATGTGTTCCCGGGGTTGTGTTGTCAATATGATGAAATCCGGTTTCCTGATAGCACCGGGCACTTCTATGAACAGGATATTGCATGAGAATAACTACGAATTCACAGCAGCCTGGTAAGGAATCTGATAAGTCCTTGAAGAAGCTAAAAGGAAAAACTCTTTCAGAAAAGAATCCTCATTCCTTCGGAATCCTGTCCATCGTTACCCTGGCTATCATTGTAATTATTGCATTTCTGTGGCTGAATGAAATACTGGATATTCCTTATTACATTCTTGGCGCACCTCAAACCCCTGTCAACTTGAGCGAAGCGGCAATCGAGACGATTTTTATTCTCGGGTTTGGTATTTTTATCCTTCTGCTTCTTAAAAGCAGTATAGATAAAAAGAAGAGAGCAGAACAGGAACGACTTGCGACAGTGGCGAATACAGTCAAATCTATGGACGCCGGGCTTCTCATGCTCGATCGGAACGGCAGAGTGTTCTTCATCAACCAGACTTTTATTAATATGGTCGGCTATGAAATGAGCGAGCTTCTCGGGAAAGAAATGATAGAGATGGGCAAGAAGCTGTCTATTCCGGATGACAGATCACTTGCCTTCGAAGTTATCAAAACAGCTATCAGCTGTGAAGTTCCCAAACCTGTTCCGATTACGATCAAATCCAGAGATGGAAAAGTAATAACTGTACTTTTTGGCGTGTCGTTCATAAATGACTCGGAAGGAAATACCGAAAAAACGATACTGACCTTAATCGATATAAGCGATCTCAAGCATACACAGGAAGAACTCGTTAATACAAGCTCTTACCTGGAAAACCTCATCTATTACGCCAACGCTCCGATAATAGTCTGGGACCCGAATTTCATCATAACAAGATTCAATCACGCCTTTGAACTTCTTGCAGGTCGCAAATCAGACAAGGTTATCGGACAAAAACTTTCCATACTATTCCCCGAGGAGAGCCGGAATGATTCAATGAAAAAGATCGGATCTACTCTGAGGGGGCGATTCTGGGAAGCGGTTGATATACCAATTCTCCATAGCGATGGAAGTGTGAAATTCGTGATCTGGAACTCGGCGAACATCTACGAGGATGACGGCGTGAACATCAAAGCAACAATAGCTCAGGGTCATGATACAACCAGTCGAAAAAAGACTGAGAAAGCACTTCGGGACAGTGAAAAGTGGTCACATCTGCTGCTTCGAACGATGCCATGCGGTCTATTTACTGTGGATTTGAACAGGCGGATAACTTCCTGGAACGAAGTGGCTGAAGACATAACAGGATTGAATAAGCGGGAGGTAATAGGAAAGTACTGCCTTGAAGCATTGAACTGTGATACATGCAAAGAAGAATGCGTGCTTTTCTCGAAAACAGTGGACAAACCGGTCTACCGCAAGGAATGTACAGTGCATCTCAATGGCAGGGATATCATACTATCGAAGAATATTGATGTTCTTAGAGACTCAAACGGAAAAATAATCGGAGGCCTGGAAAGTTTTAATGATATCACTGAGTATAAGCACCTTGAGGACAAATTTAAACAAAACGGGGCCGGGTCTGACATTTAAACATTTATCAATATAGTACTGCTTCTTCAGGCTCGACTCCATTTGAATCGTAAGGCACAATCAGATTCCAGTCCTATACAAGCTTGCATTCCTCCACATTGAGCCACTCCCGATCGATTTAAAAAGATACTCCCACTACTCCAGCTGAATACTCACTCATTATAATAGCATTAAGTTATATTGCTGTTTATCATGCATATAATGAATAATATTATTTATAGGTGGTGAATATGAAAACGCTCATAACAATTCTCATGGTCTGTATGGCAGCAAGGAGTTCTGAAACAAACGCAACTTCAGAGGGGCCCCTGGAGGAAATGCTCTTCGTCTCAATACCCGCAGGAGATTTCCTGATCGGTTCAGATACTTCATGCAGTGAACGCTTTAATGAAGTTCCGCAGAGAGTTATTCAAATCGATTCCTTCGAGATAATGTCAACAGAGGTAACTCAGGGCATGTGGAAAGAACTGATGGGTTCTGAGGAAAGCAGTATACCATTCCTCTGGACAGGTCTGTACGGTAAAGGCTCGGATCATCCTGTCTACGCGGTATCCTGGTTTGATTGCAGAAGATTCATCAATAGATTGAATGCGCTGGACTCCAGTTACATTTACAGGCTGCCGGGTGAAGCGGAATGGGAGTACGCCTGCAGATCGGGAAGCGATACCGATTTCTTCTGGGGAGATTCCGATCAAGACAGCCTTGCAAGCAGTTACTGCTGCTACAGAGTTAATGAACCCGGTCAGATCCGGGTAGAAACTCCTGCCTCTGGATCCGGTACAAGTGAGGTAGCTTCGCTTGAAGCCAATTCCTGGGGGCTTTTCGACATGGCGGGCAATGTTTCCGAATGGTGCTTCGACCGTTACTCCTCTGATTACGATTATCTTCCACCGGATGGAAGCCCGTTCCTCTATCCATGCGATGATCAGTGGCCCCATGCGATGAACTTTCGGCGGGTACATCGAGGGGGAAGCTGGCTGACCAGCCTGAACGGCTGCAGGTCGGGAATCCGCAGCAGTTTGTCTCCTGACCTCTGGTCAACCTGTGTCGGATTCCGTGTGGTCAGAGTTCCAAGAACCAGCGAGAACTATTCCGTTCTGCTTTTCCATGCGGGAGTAGACAGTATTGATGCCGAATCAGAGCTGGAGGGCATCGAGCTTCTTGGAAGGGCGCTGAAGCTTGATCCCACCATGATAGACGCACTTCTCTACAGAGGATTATTCCGTCACGGGAACGGGCAGACTGAGCAGGCTTTCTCCAATTTTTACAGAGCCCTTGAACTCGATCCGGATAACGCAGGCTCATACCAGATGATGGGTGTTGTTTTTGCGGACGCAGGCAAAGACCAGCAATCTCTAAAGGTTTTCAACACTGTCGTAGAACTCGACCCCGATTACCCGGGGATTTATTTCCAGAGAGGTTTAGCACACGTTTTCCTGGACAATCTCGATGAGGCGATATCCGATCTCAACAGGGCAATCGTACACAATCCCGGCTCTCCCACAGCCTACTACGCAAGGGGATCAGCGTATGCCATAAACGAGCAATACGACAGAGCCATCGAGGATATGTCCTCTGCCATTGAACGGAATCCCGAATATGGCGAAGCATATATGGTGAGAAGCCAGATATACCGTGAGCTGGGGAACCTTGAACAGGCAGAATCAGACAGCATCCGGGCTGCCCAACTGTGAAAAACGGGGCCGGGCCTGACATTTAAACATTTATCAATTGAACCGGACCGGACGGAACAGATTATCCCATATTTCTCTGTGAATTCATAAAGACCGTTTAGTCAGTGCAGCCACATCACCACAATGGATTATCAGCCATACTCTTATTGATTCAATACATCTGTTTATTTGCGAATGCTGTTTCATTTTAGCATAGTCTCATGGATTATCATTA